>NZ_LZML01000201.1:0-123967 GCF_001665695.1 Nocardia sp. 852002-51101_SCH5132738
CCCCCCCCCGCCCCCCCCCCCACCCCCCCCCCCCCCCCCCCCCCCCCCCCCCCCCACCCCCCCCCCCCCCCCCCCCGCCCCCCCCCCCCCCCCCCCCCCCCCCCCCGACTGTATTACCAGTAACTGTCAGCCCAGTTCGGTGGCGGTACCACCGGCGGCGGTGATCTTCTCCTTGGCGGAGCCGGAGAACTTGTCGGCGCTGACCTGAACGGCCACACCGATTTCACCCTCGCCGAGCACCTTCACCAACTGGTTCTTGCGCACGGCACCGGCAGCGACGAGCTCGTCCTTGCCGATGGTGCCGCCCTGCGGGAACAGCCGCGCGATATCGCCGACGTTCACGACCTGGTACTCGACGCGGAACGGGTTGGTGAACCCCTTCAGCTTCGGCAGGCGCATGTGGATCGGCATCTGGCCGCCCTCGAAACGGGCCGGCACGTTCTTGCGAGCCTTCGTACCCTTGGTACCGCGACCGGCGGTCTTACCCTTGGAGCCTTCACCGCGACCCACACGGATCTTCTCGGTCTTGGCGCCCGGGGCGGGCCGCAGGTGGTGGAGCTTGATGGGGGTCATGCGGTTTCCTCCTCAACGGAAACGAGGTGGCGCACGACGTTGATCAGCCCGCGGTTCTGGGCGTTGTCCTCGCGGACCACGGTCTGGCGGATACCGCGCAGGCCGAGGGTGCGAAGCGACTCCCGCTGATTCTTCTTGGCGCCGATCGTGGACTTGATCTGGGTCACCTTGAGCTGTGCCATGTCAGACTCCCTGTCCGGCACGCGCACGCAGCATGCCCGCCGGGGCAACGTCCTCGATCGGCAGACCGCGGCGAGCGGCCACCTCCTCCGGACGCTGCAGCATCTTCAGGGCAGCGACGGTCGCGTGCACGACGTTGATGGCGTTGTCGCTACCGAGCGACTTGGCCAGGATGTCGTGGATACCGGCGCACTCCAGCACGGCACGCGCCGCACCACCGGCGATCACACCGGTACCGGGCGAGGCCGGACGCAGCATGACGACACCGGCGGCAGCCTCACCCTGCACCGGGTGCGTGATGGTGCTGCCGATCATCGGGACGCGGAAGAAGCCCTTACGAGCCTCCTCGACACCCTTCTGGATGGCCGCGGGGACTTCCTTGGCCTTGCCGTATCCGACACCGACCAGGCCGTTGCCGTCGCCCACGATCACCAGGGCGGTGAAGCTGAAGCGACGACCACCCTTCACGACCTTGGAGACGCGGTTGATCGCGACGACGCGCTCGAGCTGGTTCTTCTCGGCGGCATTGTCGCGACGGTCACCGCCGCCGCGACGGTCACGACCGCCGCCGCGCTGATCG
This sequence comes from Nocardia sp. 852002-51101_SCH5132738, assembly GCF_001665695.1. Classification (NCBI taxonomy): domain Bacteria; kingdom Bacillati; phylum Actinomycetota; class Actinomycetes; order Mycobacteriales; family Nocardiaceae; genus Nocardia; species Nocardia sp. 852002-51101_SCH5132738. The sequence goes on from NZ_LZML01000201.1 coordinate 1,334, forward strand.
CGCTCGTTGCCACTGCCACCCTGTCCGGCGGGTCCGCTGCCGCCGTCACGCCGCTGACGTCCCGGCATCAGACGTTCCTTCCGTTCATGTTCATTCGGTCCATGAGCTGAATCTGCATCAGAATTTCAACCCACCTTCGCGAGCAGCATCCGCCAGAGCGGCGATGCGGCCGTGGTAGTCGTGGCCACCGCGGTCGAACACCACGGCCTCCACACCGGCAGCCTTCGCGCGGGCGGCCAGCAGCTCGCCGACCTTCTTGCCCTTCGCGGACTTGTCACCGTCGAGCGCGCGCACATCGGCCTCGATCGAGGACGCGGAGGCGACGGTCTTGCCGACGGAGTCGTCGATCACCTGGGCGTGCAGGTGCCGCGAGGAGCGGAACACGACCAGACGCGGACGCTCGGCGGTGCCGAGGACCTTCTTGCGCAGACGGAAGTGCCGACGGGTCTTCGACACCCGGCGACGAGTCGACGCATCCTTGCCGACCGGCTGGCGGGCGGCTTTCTGAGCTTCAGTTTGTGCCATGGCTTACTTACCCGTCTTTCCGACCTTGCGGCGAACGACCTCACCGGCGTAGCGGATGCCCTTGCCCTTGTACGGGTCGGGCTTGCGCAGGCCGTGGATCACTGCGGCGATCTGGCCGACCTTCTGCTTGTCGATGCCGGACACCGAGAACTTGGTGGGGGCCTCGACCTGGAAGGTGATGCCCTCGGGGGCCTCGATCGGAACCGGGTGGCTGTAGCCGAGGGCGAACTCGAGGTTCGAACCCTTCTGCTGCACGCGGTAACCGACGCCGAAGATTTCCATCTTCTTCTCGTAGCCCTGGGTCACGCCGACGATCATGTTGTTGATCAGGGTGCGGCTCAGGCCGTGCAGCGAGCGGTTGCGGCGCTCGTCGTCCGGACGGCCCACCTCCAGCTCACCGTTCTCGGCCTTAGTGACGGTGATCGGCTCGGCGACGGTGTGCGAGAGGGTGCCCTTCGGACCCTTCACCGACACCTGCTGGCCGTCGATGGTCACCTCGACGCCGGCGGGAACCGAGATCGGCTTCTTACCGATACGCGACATTGTTCCTACCTCCCTTACCAGACGTAGGCGAGGACTTCCCCGCCCACACCCTGCTGCTTGGCCTGACGGTCGGTGAGCAGGCCCTTCGACGTGGAGATAATTGCCACGCCCAGACCGCCCAGCACCTTGGGCAGGTTGGTGGATTTCGCGTACACCCGCAGACCCGGCTTCGAGACGCGGCGCACACCCTGCAGGCTGCGCTCCCGGCTCTGGCCGTACTTCAGGTCGACGATCAGGGTCTGGCCGACGGGCGCATCCTCGGTGCGGTAGTCGGCGATGTAGCCCTCGCGCTTGAGGATCTCGGCGATGTTCGCCTTGAGCTTCGAGTGCGGGGCCTTCACCTGATCGTGGTACGCCGAGTTGGCGTTGCGCAGACGGGTCAGAAAGTCTGCGATCGGATCAGTCATGGTCATGTGTTGACCGTTACCTTTCTCGCCGCGGTTCCCATACAGCACCGTCACGCGGGGCGGTCGTGGGCCTACGACAATTTCGGCTGGTCCGGCCGACACCGTTGCCGACCGGATTGGAATGCTGTCACCCGGAGCAGCGCGCACGCATATGGGCACGAGGGTGCCCGAGCAACCGGTCTAGTGTAGGCGAGCGGTATGAGCGGGCAAAATCGGGGTGAGATCGAGACGGTCGGCTCTCGCGCCGCCCGGGCCGGCTTCGGTGGACGATGCACGAGAAGGCCGACCCGGATCAGGCGGGTGGCTGCTGCGGGGAGTCCCCCGCGATCAGCTGCCCGCGCAGGGCTCGATCAGGGTAGCGACCGGAACAGACGAGCCCCGACCTCGTTTCCTTTGGCGCAGGTGTCGACCCCGTTGCGCTTGCCCCCGGCGGTGCGAAACGCGAACACGATACTGCCGAATTCGGCCGGCGTGGCGATATCGCAGGCGATCTTGTTCGTGTCCTCGACCGAGCGATATTGGATCCACTGCCGGCCGTAATACTCGGTCCGCCTGAGGTCCTGGTAGGTCCCGGGGGCGAGCAGGTCGTCCACCGTCCGGTCCGAGGAGGCGATCACCAGCTCGAAGGTCTCATCAGCAGACGACCACTTGCACATCTTCCAGGTGGGATACGTGCTGTCCGACAGCCGAGATTTTCCGGCGGCGTTCAATCCGGCCGCAGCGATCTCGGAGTCCGGCAGCGAGCACGGATCCCAGAAGGCAGCGGCCGCGGGTGCCGCGGTCGTGGCGGCGGGCGTCCCGGGCGGGGCGGTGACCGGTGCGCCCGCGTCGGGGGGCGGCGCCGGTGCGCCCGCCTCTGGGGGCGGCGCCGGTGCTGCGGTGAACCCACCCCCGACAGCAGCCGTAGCCGGGAGCCCGGCGGCGGTGGCCGCTACAGAAGTAGTCCTGCCCGGAGTCGGCGCGGTGTTGTCCGAGGTGGCGTCACAGCCGGCGAGCAGCATCACCGTGCCGCACGCAACTGCCGCGGCATGACGACCGACACCCTTCGACCTCATGTCGAAATTCCTTTGACTGTCATAGTTTTCGGGTCAGCAAACCGCACTCCTCAGAAAGAGCAGTCGGCCGGCCGCCCCGCCCATCCGCCTTTCAGGAATTTCAAGACGGCGCAGAAGACATCCGCCGACGACGAGCCCGTCGGAGCATCGATCGGGGTTACGGCGGCGGGCGCGGTGACCGGTTCCGCGGCCGCGGAACCGACGGGCGCTGCGAGCCCTGCGATCAACGCGGCGACAACGGCGAACTTCTTCATATTTGTCCCATTTCTACGGTTTCGATTCCAGCTCGAACTGTTCCATGCCGGAGTACATAGTTCAAGCTCTGCACTCGAGAGAAACGTTGCGCGCCAGCAGATTTCAGCTCGACGTCGGCAGCATGCGAGGCGATCGACACCTCGAGTTCTTCCGCGATGCGCTCTTGGCGGCCGAGCTGCCAGCCGGCCCCGATACCCGGAGCGACATGCTCGACCGAACCTCCCGGCGGGCCCGGAGGGGGCTGAGGATCGGGGCTGAGCACACCCGATGGCGGCCGAGCGAGTCTACGATCGAAGCATGTCGCATCCGCGCATCGAACGTCCTCACCTCCCCGAATACATGACGTGGGAGGAGCTGGAGCGGCTGCCGGACGAGATCGCCGGTCAGGTCGAGCTGTGGGAAGGCCGCGTCGTCTGGTTGCCGAGAGGCCCGGCCGAACACCAGGACTTCACCAATCTCCTGTGGAGTGGGCTGCGCCGGTGCGCCCAGGAAGCGATGTCCGCGGATCCCGAGCAGTGCTGGCGGGTGCACACCGAAACGAATGTCTTCTTCGGTTCGACGGGGAAATCCGATTTCGTGACTCCTGATTTTCTCGTCACACGGTGTTTGCCGAACCCGTATCAGGACGTCCGTGCCGCCGATGTGCTGCTGGTCGGCGGAGTCCTGTCACCTTTGAATTCGCACACCGATATGGATGAGAGGCGGGCACGCTACGCCCCGGCGGGCATCCCCTGGTACTGGGAAGTCACCCTGGAGCGCGAGAAGGGCGCGATCGCCACCGTACGCACATTCGCCCTGGAAAGAACCCACGGCGATCTACCCGCCGGTGTCTACCCCCTCTACCCGATGAACTACTTGCTCACCGGGAAATGGACTCCGAAGGAGTCCCCCGCGATCAACACGAAATTCCCCTTCCCCATCAACATCCCGTGGTCCGACCTCGAACTCTGACCGTCCCGAATTGGCTGTTGTGCGACAACGCGAACCGAGATACTCAGCGGGACAACACAACTCAGCGCGATAGACTTTCACCGGGACTGCGCTCGGCGCGGCACGGGCCGCGATGGGTCCGAGGTCCGGGTGCCCTGCGGACTGGCCAATCGTCGTTCGAGGGCGGTGAATGCCGCTATTGCTTCGGGTGATTCGAAGGCTCGATTCCGGCGGCCGACGGTGACTTGTCGCAAGATGCCGGCCTCGGTCAGACGCTCGATGGCCGCATTGGTCGCGGGGAAACTCCTGCCGATCAGCGTGGCGGCGGTGGAGGTTGTCAGGATCGGCGCGCCGACCAGTCTGCCCAGCAGCAGATCGAGTGCGGAATTCGCGCGCACCGGGGCCACTCGCGCACGCCATGAACGCTGCAGATCAGCGGCCGCCGACTCGAAAACCGTAGCGTCCGCGACAGCCCGGGCACAGGCCGCCGCAAAACGTGCGACCCAGATGTTCAGACCGGATATCGCCTCCGCCGACTCCGGTGCACCGATATACCGGAAGCGGGTCAGGGCTTCGATATAGCTGTCCCTCCAAGTGGCAAGGACCAATGACACGGGGGCGACCACACGTTCGGCGACACCGCGGCGTCGCAGAATCAGATGTATCAGCGCCCGGCCCGTTCTTCCGTTTCCGTCGATGAACGGGTGAATCGTCTCGAATTGCGCGTGCGCGATCGCGGCTTGCGCGACGGCCGGCAGATCATCGCTGTTGCAGAAATCGATCAGATCCCGGATCAATTCGGGGACGTATTCGGGTGGTGGTGGGACGAAGTCCGCCGAACACGGATTGTACGAACTGCCGCCGATCCAGTTCTGGACCGTGCGCAGTTCCCCGCCGTGCGATGCGATGTTCGTCCCGGCGAGCAGACGGCGATGAACCTCGAGGAGTATCTCCTCGGTGATCGGCTCGTCAGGCGCGACAGCATTGGCGGCCACGGCCATGGCATCGATATTGGCCAGCACCTCCACAGCTGTCACGTCGCTGGATGCTCCTTCCGCTTGCCGGGCAGCCTCGGCCCGCAACAGCCGCTGGGCTCCGATTTCCAATCCCTCGATCCGTGAGGACGCGATGGCCTCGGCTCGCAGCAACAGACGTGACAGCGCCTCGGTTTCGACCAGCGCGTTGGCTTCGGAATCGAGTTGGTGGACAGCGACTTCCGCGTCGACGACATCGGCGGCGGTGTCACTGTCGAGCACGATCGAACGCCCGACCAGACGATCGGGCACATATGCTTCGTAGCTGCCCGAACCACGGTCTTTCCGGGACAATCCGGCATCGAGATTGCCAGTCCAGTGCTGCCGCACAACCTTAGCCATGCCACCTCCTTATTTAAGGTTATCGCATAACCTTAAATAAGGGCTGTTCGTATTAAGGGTTGTCGGCACGCGAGCAGACCCCACGCAAAGAAGGGTACGGACTCGCCCGAGTCCGTACCCTTCTTCGATTCGATTGTCGCGCTCAGCGCGGGCGCTGCCTCAGCAGCGCGAGCTCACCAGGAGCTCTTGTGCACGCCCGGCAGCTCGCCGCGGTGCGCCATCTCACGGACGCAGACGCGGCACAGGCCGAACTTGCGGTAGACCGCGCGGGGGCGGCCGCAGCGCTGGCAGCGGGTGTAGCCACGCACGGCGAACTTCGGCTTCGCGGCGGCCTTGTTGACGAGAGCTTTCTTAGCCATGTGCTCAGTTCTCCTTGAACGGGAAGCCGAGGTGCTTGAGCAGGGCGCGGCCCTCCTCATCGTTGGTCGCGGTGGTGACGACCGTGATGTCCATACCACGCGGACGGTCGATGGAGTCCACGTCGATCTCGTGGAACATCGACTGCTCGCTCAGGCCGAACGTGTAGTTGCCGTTGCCGTCGAACTGCTTCGGCGACAGGCCGCGGAAGTCGCGGATACGGGGCAGCGCGATGGACACCAGGCGGTCCAGGAACTCCCACATGCGGTCGCCACGCAGCGTGACGCGCGCACCGATCGGCATACCCTCACGCAGCTTGAACTGCGCGATGGACTTGCGGGCCTTGCGGATCTCCGGCTTCTGACCGGTGATCAGGGCCAGGTCGTTGACGGCGCCGTTGATCAGCTTGGCGTCGCGGGCGGCGTCACCGACACCCATGTTGACGACGACCTTCACCACGCCCGGGATCTGCATCACGTTGGCGTAGTTGAACTCGTTGTTCAGCGCGTCCTTGATCTCCGCGCGGTAGCGCAGCTTCAGGCGGGGCTGAATCTTTTCAGACGTGGTCATGCTCAGATGTCCTTCCCGTTGCGACGGGAGATGCGCACCCGCTTGCCGTTCTCGTCGGTGCGGTAACCCACCCGGGTCGGCTTGCCGTCGGAGTCGACAACCATCACGTTGGACACGTGGATGGGCGCCTCCTGGGTCACGATGCCGCCGGAGCTGGCGCCGCGCTGGTTCGCGGAGTTCGCGACGTGCTTCTTGATCCGGTTCACGCCCTCGACCAGGACCTTGTCGGTCGCCGGGTAGGCCTGGATGACCTTGCCCTTTGCGCCCTTGTCCTTACCCGAGACGACGATCACGGTGTCGCCCTTGTGCACCTTCATGTCAGAGCACCTCCGGGGCCAGCGAAACGATCTTCATGAACCGCTTGTCACGCAGCTCGCGGCCGACGGGGCCGAAGATGCGGGTGCCACGCGGATCGTTGTCCGCCTTGATCAGCACCGCGGCGTTCTCGTCGAACTTGATGTACGAGCCGTCCGGACGACGACGCTCCTTGACGGTGCGCACGACGACCGCCTTGACGACGTCACCCTTCTTGACGTTGCCGCCGGGGATGGCGTCCTTGACGGTGGCGACGATGACGTCGCCGATACCGGCATAGCGACGCGACGACCCGCCGAGCACGCGGATGCACAGAATCTCCTTGGCACCCGTGTTGTCGGCGACGCGCAGTCGCGACTCCTGCTGAATCACTTCAGCTCCTCCTAGACCTGGACGTAATGCACGCCGGATTGCCGACCCGACGGGCATGGTCAGTTGCCCTTCGACGGACCTTGACGGCCCGCTCCCGCAAGCTCAGCGGGGCAGCGCCTGCCAGCGGTTTTGCATGATCGGAAGGATCAACCACTGTGGGTTCGCGGCCGAAGTGCGGGCACAATACCCGCAGGCAACCCGACAAGTGTAGCGAAGCCGCAGGTCGCGCCCAAATCAGGGTCGAACGGGGTCCGGCACGGCCACCCCACGGGTGGCGGTCGAACTCAGCCGAGTCTCAGCAGGTTCGGTTAGCCTCTCACGGACGCAACCGGCCCGGCCTCCGCGTGGAGTCGCAGTGACGGTCGTCGCGCAGGTGCACGATGAGTCGGGGAGAGGATTTTCTGTGACATCGTCCGGTCGCCAGGTCCGCCTGGGTCGCCGCTCGTTCCTGATCGCCCTCGGCGCGGTGCCGGTGGCCACCGCCCTGGTGGCGTGCAATAGCGACGCGAAGCCGAAACCCCTCACCGGCCCCGATCTGTCGGGCGTCGATCCCGCGGTGCGGCCGCAGGACGATCTGTACCGCAATATCAACGGCGCCTGGCTGCGCACCTACCAACTGCCGCCGGACAAGGTCTCCTACGGCACCTTCGCCGAGGTGTCCGATCGGGTCGAAGGGCAGCTGCGCGAGGTCATCGACGGAATCCACGATCCTAAGGACGGGTCGGAGGGCCAGCAGATCCGCGACCTCTACGACGCGCGGATGGATCTCGACACACTCGAGAAGCTCGGCACCACCCCGCTGCAACCGCTGTTCGCGCGGATCGACGGGGCGCAGACCAAGGCCGATCTCGCGAAGGTCATGGGCGCGCTGCCGCTGGGCGGCCTGATCGGGCTCGGTGTGAGTATCGACCGCAAGAATTCGAATGCCTACATTCCGTCCGTGGGCCAGTCCGGTCTCGGAATGAGCGAGCAGTACTACCGGAATCCCGAATTCGCGCAATATCTTTCCGCGTACCAGACGCTGCTGCACAAACTGGCGACCGGCGCCGGCCTGCCCGATCCGGACGGCGCGGCCGAACGCACACTGGATCTCGAGAAGCGCATCGCCGCCGGTTACTGGGACAACGTGCGCACCCGCGACTCCGATGCCACCTACAACCTCATGGCGTGGAACGAGATGACCACGCTGGCACCGGGTTTCGACTGGGAGCCGTGGCTGGCCGGCAGCACCGACCGGCCCAAGGAACTGTTCGGGAAGATGGTCGTCGGCGAACCGTCGTTCGTCACCGCGGCCGGGCAGCTGTGGACCGAGGTGGATATCAACATCTGGCGGGAATGGCTGAAGCTCAGCCTGCTGCGCAAATACGCCAAGTACATGAACAAGGATCTGTCGGACGCGAATTTCGATTTCCTGAAGGCCACCAGCGGGATCGAGCAGCGCCCGGAGCTGTGGAAGTCGGCGGTCGCGGTGGTCGACGCCAATCTCGGTGAGCAGCTGGGCAAGTTGTACGCGGCGAAATACTTTCCGCCGCAGGCGAAGACGCGCGCCAAGGAGCTGGTCGACAATCTGCTGGCCGCCTATCGCGACAACTTCCGCAACTCGTCGTGGATGTCGCCGCGGACCCGCGAGGCCGCGATCGCGAAACTGGACAAGATCACGGTCAAGATCGGCTACCCCGACAAGTGGGTGGACTATTCGAAGCTGAAGGTCACGCGCGGCCGGCTGGTCGAATCCCTGCTCGCCATCGAGGCTTTCGAGGCGAAGCGTTCGATGGACAAGCTGGGGACGCCGGTGGACAAGGCCGAATGGGGTATGTCGCCGCAGACCGTCAACGCCTACTACGAGGCAACCTCCAATTCCATCAACTTCCCGGCCGCGATCCTGCAAGCCCCGTTCTTCGACACCGACGCCGAACCGGCGGTGAACTACGGCGCGATCGGCGCGACCATCGGCCACGAGATCGGGCACGGCTTCGACGACCAGGGCTCGAAGTACAACGGCGACGGCAATCGCGAGGACTGGTGGACCCCGGAGGACCGGACCGCCTTCGAGGCCAAGACGAAGCAGCTGATCGATCAGTACAACGCCCTGGTGCCCGAGGGCCTGCCGCCCAGCGATCACGTCAACGGCCAGCTGACCGTCGGTGAGAACCTCGCCGACCTGCGCGGACTGATGATCGCGCTGGCCGCCTTCCGCATCGAGGAAGCCAAGAACGGCCGCAACACGCCCGACTACACCCCGATGTTCCAGTCCTGGGGCCGCAATTGGCGGGAGAAGCAGACCCAGCAGTCGCTCGAACAGCAGGTCGCCACGGATCCGCACTCCCCCGGCGAATTCCGCTGCAACCAGGTGGTGCGCAATCTGCCGGAGTTCTACGCGACCTTCAGCGTCCAGCCCTCGGACAAGCTCTTCCTGCCCGAGGACCAGCGCGTGATTCTGTGAGGTCAGTGGGTGATCAGCCGCCAATCCTCGGGCAGGTTGGCGGCGGTCACCTGCTCACCGTCCACTGCCAGATCCACCGCCGTTCCGCCGAGGCGCAGATCGGTGAGCTCTACCCTGCCCCAGCGCGCGGGGACATGCGGCAGGACGGTCACCGTGCGGTGCGGCACGTCGGGTTCGAGCCCCAGGAACGAACGGACCAGCAACAGCGGCGCGGCGCTGGCCCAGGCCTGCGGGGAACACGAGGTCGGATACGGCACCGGCGCCGAGAAGCGGGAGCGCTGAAAACCACAGAACAACTCGGGCAGCCGGCCGCCGAAAGCGGTTGCGGCGTCGAGTAATCCGTTGGACAACCGGGTGGCCAGCCCGACCGCGCCCGGGATGTGGCGGTAACGCAGCAGACCGGCGACCGCGATGGCGGTGTCGTGCGGCCAGACCGAACCGTTGTGATAGCTCATCGGATTGAACGCGCCCATCCCGGAAGACAGTGTGCGCAAACCGAATCCGGAGTCCATCTCCGCGGTCGCCAGATGGTGCACCAGTTGTTCGGCGTGGTCGTCGGTGACGATGCCCGACCACAGGCAATGGCCGACATTGCTGGTGAGCGCATCGACGCGGCGCTTGTTACCGTCCAAAGCGACCGCATACCAGCCCTTTTCGGGAATCCAGAAGGCTTCGGCGAATTTCGTGCGCAATTCGGCGGCATGTTCGCGCAGCTTCCCGGCCTTGTCCGACTGGCCGAATTCCTCGGCCAGTTCGGCCCGGGCCAGGATCGCCGCGTAGACGTAGCTCTGTACCTCACACAGCGCGATCGGCGCCTGGGCGAGATGTCCGGCCGCGTCGTTGATGCCGTCGAAGCTGTCCTTCCAGCCCTGGTTGATCAGGCCGCGGTCGGTCGCGCGCTGATATTCGACGAAGCCGTCACCGTCGCGATCGCCGAAGTGCGACATCCAGTCGAGGGCCGCGTCCGCCGCCGGCAGCAGCGTCTGCACCGCCTCCGGCGACGCACCCCAGCGCCGGGTCTCGGCCAGCAGCATCACGAAAAGTGGTGTGGCGTCTACGGTTCCGTAGTACACCTCCCCGCCCAGGGCCAGTCCGCCCGCCGGTCCGCGGCGGATCTCGTGCATGATCCGGCCCGGCTCCTCCTCGGTCAGCGCGTCGACCTGCTGGCCCTGCATTTCGGCCAGCTGCTGCATGGTCCCGAGTGCGAGCGAGGAGTCCAGCGGCAGCGCCATCCACGCGGTGAGCAGTGAGTCGCGGCCGAACAGCGTCATGAACCACGGTGCGCCGGCCGCGACGAAGGTGCGATGCCGGCGTTCCTCGCGAATCTGCAGTGCGCCCAAATCGCTTTCGGTGCGCTGCAGAATGGCGGTGAGCTGCGGATCACCCGTGGTGAGTTTGGTGGCGGTGTCACGCCAGGCCGCCATCTTGCGGCCCGGTTCGCTGCTGCGATAGTGCTCGCCGGGGCGCAGGGCGACATGCACCCGCTGATTGGCCACGGTCGGCTGCGCGAGGATCTCGGTCTGCCAGCGGCCGGTGGCGGGCACGACGATGCGCCAGGTCAGCGAGCCGGGCAGCACGGTCGGGAGCTCCGAGGAGGACACTGCCAGGCCGCGTGCGCGATCGGAGCGGTCGTTGAGCAGCAGTTCGTTGTCGGTGACCAGTATTTCGGCGCGTCCGTGCCCGGCCCGGCCCTCCTTGACGGCGAACAGATCCACGAAGTCGGCGTCGGCGCGCAGCTCGAGCACGACGGCCGTGGGTTCGCGGCCGAGATTCTCCAGGATGACCGTTTCTCGCATCCCGTCGGCGACGAGTCGTTCGCGCACCACCAGGAGACTGGAATCGGCGGCGCCGGACCGCGGCGGCCGCCGCAGGATGAAGCGCGCGGTGAATGCCTCGGGGCTGAGCACCGACAGCGGTTCGAGCCGCTGCCCGTCCACGCGCAGCTCCCACCGCGACACCACCCGGGCGTCGCGATAGAACAGGCCCTGTGAGGTTCCCGATTCCACATCGCCGACCCGGTCGGACAGGCAGAAGGTGCTGCCCTCGACCAGCGTCACCGAACCGTTCAGCAGGGCGGGTTCGCCGCCGTTGAGAGGTGAGGGCCCGGTCATCGCGCATCACCCACTCGGGGGTGTCGCGGCGCCGCGGTAGGCACGGTAGATCGTTTCGTCGACTCGAACATCACCATCGCGAACGGCTCCTCCCTGATCACCGGCGACAACCGATCCGGCTCGAGGTTTGCGTGGGCCTATCCGACAACGTTCGCACGAGAACGTCTCGATCATCGAGAGTAACCGCTGAACGGTGCTCGGCACGGCCAATCCCTCGACCAGGTCGCAAATCCGCGCTGTGGCACGGCACGGCGCATCGCCGAAAAACTCAGCGCGAGCGCTCGCCAGTCCCCTCGATCGGCTGTTTGCGCCGCGTTTTGACGTTGACCAGGCCGAGGTCACCGCCGTAGTGGGCCAGCACGCGAGGATCGATCACGGCGCGCCACAGCGGCGGCACCGCCGCCAGCAGGACCATCCCGGCATAGCCCATCGGAAGCTGTGGCGCCTGCTCGACGCTGCGCAAGGTCTGGTAGCGGCGACCCGGATTCGCGTGGTGGTCGCTGTGGCGCTGCAGATGGAACAGGAAGATGTTGGTGACCAGACTGTCGCTGTTCCAGCTGTCGCGCGGCGAGCAGCGCCCGAATGTGCCATCGGCGCGGCGCACGCGCAGCAGGCCGTAGTGCTCGACGTAGTTCACCGTCTCGAGCAGACAGGCGCCGATCAACGCCTGCAAGGCCAGCCACGGGATCACCCGCGGACCGAAATACAGGATCATGGCGCCGAACAGCACGACGCTCATCGACCAGGCCTGCAACAGATGGTTCTCGTAGCTGAACCACCGTTTTCCCCTGCGTGCCAGGCGGTCTCGTTCGAGCCGGAACGCCGAGCGGAGCCCGCCGAACATGCTGCGCGGCAGGAACACCCACAGGGACTCGCCGAAGCGGGCGCTGGCCGGGTCCTCCGGTGTCGCGACGCGCGCGTGATGGCCGCGATTGTGCTCGACGAAGAAGTGCCCGTACGCGGACTGCGCCAGGGCGATCTTCGACAGCCACCGTTCCAGATGCTCGGACCGGTGGCCGAGTTCGTGCGCGGCATTGATCCCGATGCCGGACACCACTCCGAGTGTGATGGTGAGGCCGAGTTTGTCGACGAACGACAGCCCCGTGTCCACCCACAGATAGCCCGCGATGAACAGGCCGAGGAATTGCATCGGCAAGAACAGGTAAGTGCACCAACGGTAGTAGCGGTCGTTGGAGAGCGCTTCGTAGTCCTCGTCGTGCGGATTACTGCCGTCGTTCCCGATCGCCCAGTCCAGCAGGGGGATGACCACGAAGACGATGATCGGCCCGATCCACCAGAACACCGGTGAGCCGGTGACTACCACCAGCGGTCCGGGGAGCAGGGCACAGGCCGGTGCTATCAACCCCAGCATCCAGAGGTAGCGCTTGGGGTCGCGGGCACGCGTGTTTTCGAAGATCGCCATGTACTTCTCGCTATCCAGAAGTGACACCAGATCGAGAATGCGGCCGCGCGAAGCGGCGCCGGCCTGAAATATGAAGCGGCGTAGGCCTGAAACATTCAGAGTAGCCGCTCCTCCCAGGCTGTCCAGAGATCAGCGAAAAAGACCTACCGACGTGCGGATACCCCGAAATCGCCAAGGTATGACAGCAGTTTTTCGGACTGGGTCTCGATCCGAGACGACGCGACGCCGCCCACCCTGTCGGCGGGCGGCGTCTGCCGGGCTCGCTACGGTAGGGCGCCGCAATTGGTCGGCGCGGGCAGACCGGCCAGCCGATCGGTCATCCATGAATGCGCGGTCATCAGCGACGGGAAATAGGCCAGGTCGTGGGTGCCCACGACGCCGGTGATAGCGGGCAGTTGCGGATTCGCGTCCAGCTGGACCGGAGTGCCGCCGGCACACCACCCGGCGGCCACGGCGCGAACCGGTGGATACGGTGTGCCTTCGTCGTTCACGGCCGAGGCGATGAGCACGGGCATCGTGGGCGCGATCGTTCCGATGCGCTGTTCGTCGAATGCCGCTTTCAGCGCCGGCGACCGGTCGATGAGAGCGGTGAGAGGTTCTCCGCTATTGGTGATTTGCGTTATTCGCCGTATTTGAATGTCGAGTGACGCGGCGATAGCGCACTTGTCCAGCGCGTCGCGCATCAACCCTTTACCCGCGTCGTTGATTTCGGCATCGAGGATCGGCCGCGTTTCGGGATAGTCGGCGGCGATACCGTTGAGGGTGAACGGCGCGGCGGATCCGACACCGGGCTGGCCGTAGTTGTATCCGATGAAATTCTCGGGGTCGACGATCGGGCCGCCGATGTAGGCACCACGCACGTTCAGTTCGGGTGCGTAGCTCGATTGCAGTTCGGCGGCCCCGGCCGAGGCCATACCGCCCTGGGAATAGCCGAACAGGATGACCGGCGAATGCGGATTCAGTCCGGTGCCCGGCAGCTGCAATGCGGCACGGGCGGAATCGAGTACGGCATACGCCTGGGCCTTCCGGTTGAGGAAGTCGTGCACATCGGGCGTGCCCAGTCCGTGATAATCGGTCAGCACCACGGCCATACCGCGGGCGAGCAACGAGGCCAGCGCGATGACGTCGTATTCGGCGATGACGTCGTACGGCGGCCGGAACTGGGCCAACTGCGGCAGCACCTTCGACGGCGCGCACTGGTCGCCCTGGCCCTGAGAGCCGACGCCGTAGGCGACCAGCGGACGTTCGCCCGGCCCGGTCCACGGCACCACCGGCTGCAGATACGTCGCCACCACCGCGGTCGGGGCATCGTGAGTATCGCTGCTGAGATACATCATTCGCGTCGACGCCGCCGGCACGACACCCGGCTGGCCGGGTGCCGACAAAGCCAGCGCCGCCGGTTGGGTACGAAGGATCGTGCCCGGCGGCATCGGCGGTGGCGGCGGCGGTATGTAGAAATCATCGGCGGCGACCTGCGTAGCCGGTTGCGGCGACGCGGGTGGCGCCGATATCGCCGCGCCCGCGATGACGACGAGCGAGCCGAACAGAACTGCGTTCCATCTGCGGATCAAGCCCCTCACGATCGATCCTTCCCTGCGTTTTCAGCGGATATACATCGAGCGTCGAGCGATCGAACATCGGTGGCCCGGGTGGGGGTCTGCGGCCTCTCCGGGCACGTCGGCCGCTACGGCAACGCGGCGCAATTGCTCGCCGCGGGTGCCGCCGCGAGCCGATCGGTCAGCCACATCTGCGAGGCCGCCAAGGACGGGAAGAAGGCGAGATCGTGGGTGCCGACGACGCCGGAAATCGGCGGAAGCTGGGAGTTCGCATCGATCTGCACCGGGACGCCGCGACTGCACCACGCGGCGGCCACATCTCGGATGGGCGCGTACGGCGCGCCCTCGTCGTTCTTCGCCGAGGCGATGAGCACCGGCGCCGACGGCGTGCCGCCGCCGATGCGCTGATCGGCGAAGGCCTGGCTCAACGCCGGGGAGCGATCGATCACCGTGGTGAGTGGCTGTCCGCTGGAAGTGAACTGGGCCGTCTGCCGCTGCGGATTGTCGATCGATACCGCGATCGCACATTTGTTCGCGGCGTCGCTCAGCAGCGCCTTGCCGGCATCGTTGAGTTCGGCGTCGAGTTCCGGGCGCGTCTCGGGATAGTCCGCCGCGATGCCGTTGAGTGTGAATCCGACCGCGCCGGACAGGCTCGGCTGGCCCTCGTTGAAGCCGATGAAGTATTCGGGATCGACCACCGGCCCGCCGATGTACGCGCCACGCATATTCAGTTCGGGCGCATAACTCGGCTGCAATTCGGCCGCACCGGCCGAGGCCATACCGCCCTGGGAGTAGCCGTACACGATGACCGGCGGCCGCGGCCCCAGACCGTTGTTCGGCAACTGCTCCGCGGCCCGCGCCGCGTCGAGTACCGCATAGGATTGCGCTTTCCGATTCAGGAAGTCGTGCATTTCCGGTGTGCCCAGCCCGTGGTAATCGGTGACCACGACGGCCATACCGCGCGACAGCAGCGAATACAGCGCCAACCCATCGTATTCGGCGATGACGTCGAACGGCGGCTGGTATCGGACGAGCTGCGGCAGCAATTTCGAGGGCGCGCACTGGTCGCCCTGGCCCTGCGTTCCGACCGCGTACGCGACCAATGGGCGGTCACCGGGACCGGTCCACGGCAGCATCGGCTGCAGATACGTTCCCGTCACCGCGGTCGGCGCGTCGTGCGTGTCGTTGCTGAGATACATCATGCGTGTCGAGATCGCCGGGACGACGCCGGGTTGTCCCGGCGCCGAGAACATCAGCGATGCGGGCTGAGCTCGCACGATCGCTCCCGGGGGACCGGGGGGCAGGGGCGCCGGCGGAACGTAGAAATCATCATCGGCGGCGGCCTGCGCCGGAGCCTGCGTCCAGGCATGCGGCGCGGAAACCATTCCGCCCGCGACGGCGATGAGAGCTCCGAACAAGACAGCGGTACAACTGTGTATCCGGCTCCGCACGATTCGTCCTTTCCTGAGCTTCGGGATGCCTATCGGAACGAACAAACGGATCTCGACAGTACCGAAAAAGACGGATCGATCTTCGGTGAATCAGAATGACACTCGGCGTGTCTCGCTAATTACGGGCTAATGGCTTGTCAGGAGGCGGAAGACGGGTCAGCTCTGGGCGGCACGACGGTAACCGCGAATGGCGACGGCGCCGAAAACCACCATCAGCCCCACCGACCACGCCACGGTCTGCAATACCGGAACCAGCAGCGGACCACCGAGAGTGAAGTCGCGCATCGCCTCGATGGCGCAGCTCATCGGCTGAGCCCGCACGATCGGTTGCAGCCGGCCCGGATAGTTCTGCACCGGCACGAATCCGGAATTGAAGAACATGCCGACCAACACCACGATCGCGAACAGCTGCACCACCTTGTCACCGGCGCTGCTCACCCCGACCGCGATGACCAGCGGGGTGAATCCGGCGATCACGATCACCGGTACCAGCAGGACGCCGATCGCACCGCCCCAGCCCTGCTGGAAGCGCAGGCCCAGCGCCATGCCGACGGCGACGACCACGACCGTCGCCGCGAGCGCGCGGGCGCATTCGGCGGCCAGCCGGCCGGACAGTCCGGCCCAGCGATGCATCGGAAGCACCCAGAATCGGCGCAGCAGACCGCTTTCCCGCTCGGCGTACAACGACATGCCGGTACCCATCGCGCCGTACATCGCCCCGGCGACGGCGATCATCGGCACGAACCCGTAGATCGGGTCGGCCCCGCCGGCGGCGCCGAGGGATTTGTCGAGCACCAGGTCGTACATGAGCAGCAGCAGAATCGGCAGCACCAGCGTGCTGGTGATCACCTCCGGCTGCCGTGACCAGCGCCGCAGCAGGCGACCGGTCTCGATCAGGGTCTGCGACCACAGATCACCGATCCGGGAGCCGAGCACGGGAGAATCGTCCACAACGGTCGCACTCATCGCCGGTGCCCTTCCGCTCGCACTGCCAGGACCACGGCGACCACCAGCAGCACCGCGATCCAGATCGCGGCCACGCCGAGTTCGGCGGGGTACTTCCCCGCCGCCAGTCCGCGCAGCGCGTCGGTGATCTGCGAGACCGGCTGATTGCGTACATACGGCTGGATCCAGCCCGGAAATCCCTGCACCGGAACGAACCCGGTGGAGGTCATCACCAGCAGCAGTTGCGGGCCGAACAGGACGGTGCCGCTGAGTTCGCTGTTACGGGTGATGGTGCCGAGCGCGTCGGTGGCGATCACGAGCGTGGCGCCGAACGCCAGCACCACCAGCACGAAGACCAGCGTGGAATCCGCGCCGTGGAATCGGAATCCGAAGATCGTGCCGATGATCAGCGCCCCGGCGAAGGCGGCGACGGCGCGCACCAGATTCGCCGACATCCGAGCGGTCACCGGAACCCACGGCGGCACCGGCATCGCCCGCAGCCGGGTGGCCATGCCGCCGACGACCTCTCGCGCCGCCCGGTCACCGGCGAACATGGAGGTGAAGAACATGGCGAAGACCGCGATCAAGGGCAGCAGGTACTGCGCGTAGTCGATACCACCGGCCTCCATCGACTGCCGCAGCGGCACGTAGAAGCAGACGAAGAACACCACCGGCGCGGCGAAGGCCAGCACCAGATCGCCCTCGCGCAGCGCGGTGCGAATCATGCGGCCGCTCAAAGCCGTCCATTGCAGCCCGGCCGGAACCCGGAACAGTTCGGGGGTTTCGGTGCTCGCCGCGGTCATGCCGAGATCTCTTCGGCCGGTTCGGTCAGCTGGATGAAGACCTCGTCGAGGGAGGGACGGCGCAAGGCGATGTCGATCAATTCGATTCCCGCGCTGTTGATTCGGTCCAGCGCTTCCGACAGCGTCACCGCGCCACCGGGCGCGGGCACCGACACGCGGTCCTGCGATTCGGCGATCGTGACCTCCCCCAGGCTCGCCAGCGCGGCGGCCACGGCCGGCACATCGCCGGCATCGACCGGGACGACCTCGCAGTAGCTGTCGCCGGAGCGGGCCTTGAGCTGATCGGCGGTGCCCTCGGCGATCACGGCGCCCTTGTCGACGACAATGATGTTGTCGCTCAACGCATCCGCTTCCTCGAGGTACTGCGTGGTGAGCAGAATCGTGACGCCCTGTTCCTTGAGCGAGCGCACCATCGCCCACAGGCTCTGGCGACTGACGGGGTCCAGGCCGGTGGTGGGTTCGTCGAGGAAGACCACGCGCGGCGGCCGGACCAATCCGCAGGCGATATCGATGCGCCGGCGCATACCGCCGGAGTACTGGCCGACCCGTCGTTCCGCCGCCTCGGTGAGCGCGAACTGCTCCAGGAGTTCGTCGGCGCGCTGCGCGGCGGCCTTGCGCCGCAGGCCCATCAGACGGGCGAAGAGCACCAGATTTTCCCGGCCGGTGAGCATTTCGTCGAGCGCCGCGTACTGGCCGGTCAGCATGATCGAGGAGCGGACCTGCGCGGCCTGGGTGACGACGTCGAAGCCGGCTACCCGCGCAGTACCGGCATCGGGACGGATCAGCGTCGACAACACCGATACCATGGTGGTCTTACCCGCGCCGTTGGGCCCGAGCACGCCCAGCACACTGCCCGCGGGGGCGCTGAAGCTGATGCCTCGCAACGCGCGCACCGCGCCGAAGGTCTTCTCGACACCGTCGACGACGATCGCGTTGTCCGTATCCGCCGGACTACCCATTGAATTCGACACCATGCTCTCCGTCCGAGCGCCCGCCCAGTTACTTTGGTAAGGCTAACTTGATAATTCGATGAACTCCACTGCCTCGGCCTCAACCGAGCAGCGCCACCACCTCGTCGAGAGAGGCGCCGCCGAGAATGGCGGTGACCGGGAGATCCCGCCGCAATTCGGCCTCGACCCGCTTGCGGAGGTCGAGCGCCTGCAGCGAATCCAGGCCCAGCGCCACCAGCGGGACCGATCCGTCGACGGCCTCGCTCGGTTCCAACCCCATCACCACCCGCAGGGCATCGCGCACGGTGTCGGCGGTGCCGCGCGCGGCGGCCGTGTCGGCGGCGGGCTCGGGTTCGGTCACCGGTTCGGCCACCGTAGCCGCCTCCGGCTCCGGTTCGTCGGTGGGTAGTTCGGCGAACAGCGGCGCGAAACCGAAGACCGAGAACAGATCTCGGATGCGACCCCACTGGGCGGCGGCGACCAGCACAGTGGCCGCGCGTGGCGCGAAACCGGCGGCGACCGCCACCGCCGGGTCCATCGGCAGCAATCCGGTGCCACTGATGCGGGCCAGCGCTTCGGCATGGTCGGCGCCGACCGCCCGCCACAGGCCCCACTGCACCGCCGAGCATCGGATGCCTTCGGCCCGGTAGTGCGCGGCCTGCGCGTCCAGCATCCGGTTGATCGCGGAGTAGACCATATGCCCGCGCCCGCCCAGTGTGGCCGACAGCGACGAGCACACCACGATGCGACCGTCGTCGGTGCGCGGGAAGATACGCGTGAGGTTGTGCAGCACGACGGATTTGGCGTTCGCGGCCGCGCGAATGGCCGCCGGATCCGGATCGGCGGCCGCGGCGTCGTAATCCACGGCGGCATGCACGACGAGAGTCGCCGGGCTCGCGGTGTAGTCCGCCGCGAGGTCGGCGAGTGCGTCTGCGTCACCGGCGTCGCAGCGGCGCACCACGATCTCGGATTCGTGCCGGGCGCCGATCTCGGCGATGCGCGCCGCGGCGGCGGCCGAACCGCCGGACCGGCTGATCACCGTGATGCGGCCCGCGCCCGCGGCGGCGAACTGCTCGCAGAAGTCGAGCCCCACCTTGCCGGTGCCGCCGACGATGACGACCTCGCGCAGTTCCTCCCCGTGCGGCGGAAGATCACCCGCGGTGTCGTCGAGGATCAGCCGTTTCGCGTAGTAGCCGCCGTCGCGCACGGCCAATTCCGGCTCCCCCGCGATATGGATCGCGCCGAGCAGCGCCTTCGCCTCCGCGGCGGCATCGGTCCCGGCGCCGAGATCGACGTGCCGGAAGGCGACGCCGATGTGTTCGGCTGCCAGACAACGGAATCCGGCCTGTGCGGCGGCATGGAACGGATCCGGCAGATCGGAGTCGACGACCTGTTCGCCGCCGCCGGTCACCAGCCAGATATCGCCGATGCCGTCGAGTTCGGCCAACCAGCCGCGGTCCCCGAGGAATTCGGACACATCGTGCACCGGACCGTCCGGCGACGCGGGCGGGGCCAGCACCACCAGGGTGTCGGGCCGCGCGCCGGTACCCGCCTCGATCACCGTGGCGCCCTGGCGGGGCGCGGCCGCTCGGACGGCGGCCGCGAGTTCGGCGTGGGCGCCGCTCGGATCGACCACCGCGAGGGTCCGCGGCGGCACCATCGTGCGCCGCCGCAATCTGGTCCAGGTCTCGAGCACCCGCTGCGGGGCGACCGTGGAATCGTCGGAATCGCTTCCGGTGGAGCTCTTTTCGACAGTGTGAGCGTAATCGAACGGCGCCCACAGCGATTTGGCGTTCATCTGCGTATTGGGGAAATCGAGCAGCGGCAGCGCGGGCACACCGCCGTCGCCCGGTTCGCGCAGCGCCTCCCACCGATAGTTCGCGTCGTGCACCGCGACGGTCGCCAGATTGCGGGTGAACTCCCGCAGATCCTCGGCGGTGCGGCGCGAGGTGCCCAACATCTGAAATTCCCGCTGCCCCGGAATTTCCGACAGATTCTCCTGAATCGCGAGCATCAGCGTCGGATGTTCGGAGATCTCGATGAAGGTGCTCGCCCCGGCGTCCACGGCTTTCCGGATCGCGAGGTCGAAGCGCACCCGGTTACGCAGGTTCAGATACCAGTAGTCGACGATGGACAGACCCGGATGGAGGCGGTCGCCCATGGTGGCGCCGATACAGTCGATCTCGGTGTCGATGAAGGCGTGGTTGTCCATGTCCGGACCGACCGTGGCAGCCAGCAACTCGCGCCCGGCACTCACATAGGAGGTGTGCGCCGGATATCGGACGCGAATCTCTTTGGCGAATTTCCCTGCGGCATTGAGTGATTCGACGATGGTGACGACGGCGTCGCGTTCCCCGGAGATCGCGATGATGTGGCGGGAGTTGATCACCGACAACTCCACGAAATCGGCCTGGCGTGCGATCAGGTCCTCGCACTCGTCGCGGTCGATGCCCAGCACCGCCATGGAATAGCCGCTGAGCTGACGGTCGTCGACGATCCGCGCCCGGGTGGTGACGATTCGGACCGCGTCCCGCAGGGTCTGCGCCCCGCTGACGTAGGCGGCGGCGATCTCACCCTGCGAATGCCCGACCGTCACACCCGGGCCGACCCCGGCGGCCTGCCACATGGCCGCCACACCGACCATCTGCACGAACAGCGCCGGTTGCACGGTCAGCGCCTTGTCGTCGGCCTCCTGCCCGGCCTCGAGCAGATAGGGGCGCGGCGACCAGCCGTAGAGATCGTGAAAGACCTTGTCGCACTCGTCGACAGCATCGCGATAGGCCGACGAGTGCTCGTAGAGCATCGCGCCCATACCGGGGCGCTGGCTGCCCTGGCCGGGAAAGACGTAGGCCACGCGCTGCGCGGTCGCGGCGCGCTCCGATCGCACCACCGCCGGATGCGGTCGGCCGTCGGCGACGGCACGTAGCGCGGCGATCACATCGGTCTGCGCATCCGCCATCACCACAGCGCGATGGCGGCGCGGTGAGCGGGTGCGAAACAGCATGTCGGCCAGGCGGTCCGGAGTCACCTCGGGATGGTCGGCGAGGTAGTCCGCGACGGCGGCCGCCTCCGGTCCCAGCAGGTCCGGGTTGTCGCTGGACAGCAGGATCGGGACGCTGCCGTCGGGCAGGCGGTAGCTAGACATGACTCTCCTCTTCGGCCGGAATGGCCAGCAGCGCATGAGCATTCGTGCCCGACACCCCGAACGACGACACCGCCCCGTAGCGCACGCCGTCGTGCGGCTGCCAGTGCTCGAGTTTCGCCGCCAGCCGCAAGCCGGTCGCGTCCCAATCCACCTTGCCGGTCGGATTGTCGGCGAAGCGGGTCGGCGCGATCTGTCCGTGCAGACCGCTGAGCAGCACCTTGATCAGCCCGAGCATGCCCGCCGCCGCCTGTGCGTGGCCCAGATTCGATTTCACCGAGCCCAGGCGCGCGGAGCCCGATCCGTAGACGCGGTCCAGCGCCTCGAGTTCCAGCGGATCGCCGACCGCCGTCGCGGTGCCGTGGCCTTCGATCATGCCGACGACCTCGGGTGAAATATCCGCTGCCGCAACCGTCGCGCGGATCAGTCGCTCCTGCGCGCGGCTGCTCGGCACGGCGATCGGCGCTCCGGCGCCGTTGTGGTTGACCCGGGTGGCGAGCAACCGGCCGTAGATCCGGCGACCAGCCGCGCGGGCCCGCGATTCGCGTTCCAGCACGACCACCCCCGCGCCCTCGCCCCAGAGCGTGCCGTCGGCGGCATCGGAATACGGTTTGCACTGCCCGTCCGCGGCCAGCGCGTTGGTCTTGGAGAATTCGAAGAACGCGGCGGGCGAACCCATCACACAGACCGCACCGGCCAGCGCCCAGTCACATTCCCCGGCGCGGATCGCCGCCGCCGCCATATGCAGCGCCGACAGTGACGAGGCACAGGCGGTGTCGACCACGATCGACGGGCCGCCGAGGCCGAGGCAGTTGGAGATCCGCCCGGCCACCGCTCCCAGCGCCGCGCCGGCCGCACGATAGCCCGAATAGTCGTTGACCTCGGCGCTGTGCGGACCGTATTCGGTCGGCGAGGCGCCCATATAACAGCCCACCTCGTCACCGTCGATGGCCGCGGGATTGATGCCGGCGTTCTCCAGTGCCCGCCAGGCCACCCGCAGCGCCACCCGCTGCTGCGGATCCATCGCGACCGCCTCGCGCGGTGTGATGCCGAAGAACATCGGATCGAATTCCGCTGCGCGATCGAGAAATCCGCCCGCGTCGCGGACCGCGGCCCAGCCGTCGTGGCGCGACAGGTTCAGCAGTTCGGCGAGCGGCCAGCCGCGGTCGCGCGGGAACGGCCCGGTCAGATCGCGGGCCTGCGACAGCGCCGCCCAGTACTGGCCCGGGGTCTCGATGCCGCCGGGCGCCTCGACGGCGAGGCCGCTGACGACGATGGGATCCGCATCGCTCACGCTGTTGTCTCCATCTCGGCGACGAGCAGCTCCGCGATGCCCTCGACGTGGTCGTGCAGATAGAAGTGGCCACCGTCGAATATCGATACCGCCAGCTGCGATTCGGTGTGCTGCCGCCAGCCGTAGAGGTCGCCCATGGTGACGTACTCGTCGTCGCTGCCTCCCATCGCCTGCACGGGAGCCTGCACCCGCACGTCCGGCGGGCAGGTATAGCGGTCGAAGGCGGCGTAGTCGGCCTTCAATGCGGGCAGCGCCATCCGCATCAGGTCGCGATTGCCGAGCAGATCCGAGCCGGTGCCCTCCAGCCCGGCCATATGGTCGAGCAACTGTTCGTCCTCGGTGGGATGGTTGGGCATTTCGGCCACCCGCGACGGGGGAACCGCACCCGAGACGGCCAGCAATCGCACCGGCACGCCTTCGGATTCGGCGATGCGGACGAATTCGAAGGCCACGATCGACCCCATGCTGTGGCCGAGCACCGTGATCGGCTCGTCGCGGTTCCACGGTGAGAGCGCGAACTCGTCGAAGGCGCCCTCGGCGATCTCCGGCAGCGTCCGCAGCGCGGCCTCGCGGGCGCGGTCCTGGCGGCCGGGGTACTGCAGCACACCGACGTCGAAATGGTCGCGCAACCGCTTCGAGAAGGGCCGGTAGGTCGATGCGCCGCCGCCCGCGTGCGGGCAGATGATCAACGGTGCGCGCGCCCCGCGCGGTGCGTGGAACTGCCGGATCCAACCGGGTGCTGCTGCCATGCTCGTCTGACTCCTCATATCTGTCACTGCCACATCCGCCGCATCACCAGCAGGCCCTGATCCTCGTCGTCGAGCACGGTGGTGTCGGCGACGGTGCGGTCGGGCCGTTCGGCGATGGCGCGCAACGTATTCCGGAACGCGGTCTCGATGATCCGGGCGTCGTCGGCCTCGAAACTGTCCTCGGCGTAGAACACCACTGCCCGCACTCCGTCGCCTGGCAGCAGAGAATTCGCCGGGAAGATCATCAGCAGCAGCGCGTTGTCGGTGGCGCCGCCGCCCTCGAACGACACCAGCTCCAAACCGCCCTCGCGCAACGAGGTTTCCAGGTCGTCGCGGCCCGGCGGATAGGACTGGAAGACGAACATGCTGTCGAACAGCTTGCGCGCCGCCGGGCCCGACCGTCCCGCCGCCCGCATCGCCGAGGTGAGCCGGTACTGGTGGTACTCCATGAGATCCACCCGATGCCGCTGCATCTCGGCGAGATGGTCGCGCCAGGTCCGGTCGCCGGCCAGGTCGATCGCGACCGGAACGGTGTTGGCGAAGCAGCCGACCGCATGGTCGACGCCGTCGAGGTCGGCGGGCCGGCCCGACACCACCTCACCGAAAACCGTTGCCTGGTCGCCGGTGACGGTTCGCAGCGCGTTGGCCCAGGCGAGCTGGCAGACCAGGCTGAAGGTGGCGCCCTGCTCGGCGGCCATTTCGGTGGCACGCGCGACCGTGTCGTCGTCGAGAACGAACGTGCGCCCCTCCGGTACGCCGCCGCTGTCGGGCGTGCGTGCCGGGGCGACGAGGCACGGTCGCACATCCTCGAGGTAGTTCCGCCAGGCCGCCTCGGTGGCCTCCTCCCGGTCCCGGGTGAGGCGCAGGAAGCGCGCGAAGGTATCCGGATCGCCGAGCGGCTCGCCCCCGCGCCCGGCGTATTCGGCGAAGACCTCCCGCGGCAGCAGCTGCCCGGACCAGCCGTCGGTCAGTAGATGGTGCGAGGTCAGCACGACCGTGTGCCGGTTGCCGGGCAGATGCACCACGGTGACCCGCAGCAGCGGGCCCTGGGTGAGGTCGAAATGTTCCGCCTGGTCGGCCCGGAAGAAGTCGTGCAGCCGCTCCTGCGCGTCCGGCAGATCCGCGAAGTCGATCTCGCGCACCGGGATGCTCATGTGGTCGGCGACCACCGCATAGGGCTGTCCGGCATGCGACACCGAAATCGACACGCGCAGATTGGGATAGCGGTTGAGCACGGAGTCAAAGGCCGCGGACAGCCGCGGCAGGTCGAGTTCGCCGCGGACCCCGATGAGCGTCTGCACGTTGTAGACGTCGTTACCCGCGGACCCGAGCGCGGTGAAATACAGACCGGCCTGCAGCGGGGCCAGCGGGTGGATGTCCACGCATCCGCGATACAGCGCCTGCCAGCGATCCAGATCCGGCTGGGTCACCTCGTCGGCGACCACGTCGCTGGGCGTGAGGCGGCGAATCGGGTTGTCGCGCACCGTCTTCACGAGTTCGCCCAGACCCTCGGCCCACAGCTGGGCCAGTTCGCCGGCTTCGTCCTCGGACAGCGGACCCGCCGGGAACCGGAAGGAGGCGTGCAAACGCACACTGTCGCCGTCGGCCAGTGCCACGGTGTTGACGTCCAGCAGCGCCGGGGCCGGCATGGCCGGATCCGCATGACCACCCAGATAGCCGAATTCCGGTGCGGCGTCCCAGGTTCGGACCGAGTCGCGGTCCGCGGCGGACTCGGCGAATCGGCCCATGTAATTGAAACTCACCTGCGGCGAGCGTGAACCGGCCAGCTCGGCGCGGGTCTCCGGGTTGAGCCGGCTCAGTAGTCCCCAGCCGATCCCCGATTCGGGCACCGCGAGCAGTTGCTCCTTGACCGCCTTCACCGCGGATTCGACCTGCTCGCCCGCCTCCGGAATGCGCAGCGAGACCGGGTAGGTGGTGGTGAACCAGCCGACGGTGTTCGCGAGATCCACTCCGCTGAAGAGGGTTTCGACCCGGCCGTGTCGTTCCATCGTCACCGCGACCGCATCCGCGTCCCGGTCGCGGCGGCGGCGGAAGCGATGGATCGCGACCGCGAGCGAGGCGACCTGGATGTCGAGAAAATCGCAGCCGAAAGCCGTTGTGGCCGTGCTCATCAGGAACGCGGTGTCGTCCGCGTCGAGGGTGGCGGTGATCTCACGCACGGTCGCGACGGTGTCGACGGCCGGATCCAGGGCGCGACTGCCGAGCAGCGGATCCACTGCTTCTACGGCCGCGCGCCAGTACGGCAGCGTCGCGAGGACGGCGTCGCTGCTCGCCACCTGTGCCAGGCCGGTGTTCCAGGTCTTGACCGAGGTCCCCGGCTGCGGTTCGACCGTCGGGGCCGCGACACCCCACAGTCCACGCAGATCGTCGTGCAGCACACGCCAGGACACACCGTCGACCACCAGGTGGTGGACGACCAGCAGCAGCCGCCCCTGGGTTCCGTCGGCGGAGTGCACCCAGGCGGCGGCGAGCATGCGGCCCGCGCCGGGGTTCAGCTGCGCGCTCAGCTCGGCCAACTGCGCATTCAGCTGCGCACCCGCGGTGCGGTCCCAGTTCTCGTCATCGATCACGACCTCGGCGAAAGCGGGCGCGACGGTCGGCTCGTCCGGTTCCGGGACGTAATACGCCGTGGCGCCCTGGGGATCGGTGCCGAGCCGGGCACGCAGCATCGGATGGCGTGCGGCCAGCGCCGAGACGACCTCGGCGATCTGCTCGCGAGTGCTGTGCGCGGGCGCGACGACCGCGGTGGCCTGGGTGTAGGAGCGGTAGTCGTCGGATTGTTCGGTGAGCAGGGCCGCGATGGGATTGAGCGGGATCCAGCCGGCCGGGCTCTCCGCCTCGATCAGGACCGGGCCGCTGCTTTCGGCGATCGGCTCGCACGCCGCGGCGATGCGGGCGATCGTGCGCGCCTCGAACAGCGCGCTGGTGGTGATCAGCAATCCGTACTTCTTCAACGTCGACGCCATCCGGATCGCGCTGATGGAATCGCCGCCCAGGGCCAGGAAATCGTCGTCGGCCGCCAGCGCGGTGGTATCGCCGAGGTGCAGCACCGCGCGCACCACCTCCGCGACCGCGGTTTCGGCGCCTTCGCGCAGTTCCCGCCCGTGCCCGGTGCTGCCACCCAGATCCGGCTGCGGCAATGCGCGGCGGTCGAGTTTGCCGTTGGCGGTCAGCGGCAGTGCCGCCAATTTCACCAGTGCCGTGGGGATCATGTATTCCGGCAGGCGTTGCGCCAGTGCGGCTTTGATGCGCTCGGTGTTCTCGGCGTCGCCGGCGGTGGCGAACTCCGAATTCGCCTCGGGCACATAGTAGGCCACCAGCGCCAGGTCGTGGCTCGGCTCGCCCTGCGGCACGGTGATCGCGACGGCGGAGGCGATACCGGGCACGCGGCGCAGCACGGTGCCGATCTCACCCAGCTCGATGCGATGTCCGCGCACCTTGACCTGATCGTCGACCCGGCCCAGATATTCCATGCGGCCCTGCGAATTCCAGCGCACGATATCGCCGGTGCGATACATCCGGGCTCCGGGCTCACCGGCGAACGGGCATGCCACGAAGGCCCCGGCGGTCAGATCGGGGCGGCGATGGTAGCCCTGGGCCAGCTGCACGCCGCCGAGGTAGAGCTCACCGATCACACCGGGCGGCACCTGCCGCAGCCGCTCGTCCAGCACGTAGACCGACGAATTCCATTCGGGCAGGCCGATGAGCGCCGGTTCCAGCGCGGCGCCGGCCGCCCCCTCGGTGTTCGTCCGCCCGGCGAAATCCTCGTGCATGAGGTCCATCGACCCCTCGGTGGGGCCGTAGAGACCGAGCACCGTACCGCCGAAGAAGCGGCTCGATTCCTCGACCAGCGCCGGCGGCACCGCCTCGCCGCCCAGGTACACGTAGCGCATGGATTGCAGCCGCGCCGCGTCCGGCCCCGCATCGATGAAGGCGCGAACCACACTGGGCACCAACGAGATCTGCGTGATGCGGTGCCGGTGGATGATATCGGCGAGCGCCTCCACATCGGCCTGCCACCACTGCGGCGGCGGCAGCACCGTCGCCGATCCGGTGCACAGCGCGTTCACCAGCTCGAAGACCGAGACGTCGAAGCCGATCGGCGCCTTCTGCAGGATGCGCTCCTCGCCGAAGCCGAGGTAGTCGCGCATCCACTGCACATGGTTGGCGACACCGCGGTGGTGGATGACGACGCCCTTCGGGCGGCCGGTGGTGCCGGAGGTGTAGAGCAGATAGGCGGGGTCGAGCGGATGCAGGGGCCGCGGCAGCTCGACCGGCGACAGCTCCGAGCCGTCCAGCGCGGACAGCCGTTCGATCACCGACGTATCGCTGAGATCGATTGCCGCGACATCGGTTTCGAGATCGATCTCGCTGTCGGCCGACATCAGCAGCAGCGCCGGCTCGGCATCGCCGAGCATGTACTCGATGCGGTCGAGCGGATAGCTGGGGTCGATCGGGAAGTACACCGCGCCGACGCGCAGCACCGCCGCGAACGCGATCGGCAGCCGCTCACTGCGTTCGGCGTAGACGCCGATTCGGTCGCCGGGCCGCACGCCCTCCGCCAGCAGCAGGCGCGCGAGCCGGTTCACCCGGCTGTCGAATTCGCGGTAGGTCAATTCGATATCGCCGAACACCACGGCCGTACGGTCCGGGTAGGTGCGCGCGGAGGCGCGGATCATCGCGTCGGCGGTCTCCGCCTCGATCGGCACCGCGGCGCCGTGCGACCACTGCGCCAGCGCCTTACGATCGGTCGGCGACAACGTGGCGAGCTCCGATACCTTTCGGTCGGCGGTCGCGGCGGCGAGCACGAGGTCGATGTATTCGTGCAGGCGATCGATCGTGACGGGATCGAAAAGATCGGTGCGATAGGTGATCTGGACGTCGGTTCGATCACCGTGCATGAAGGTCTCCACCACCAGCGGCAGCAGGGCCGCGCCGTTGTCCATCAACTCCCAGCTGGTGGTGGCGCCCGGAAGCTGGGGGCCGTCGATCTTCTGGTGCAGGAACAGCACCATCGTGTCGAACAGCTGGGAACCGACGTTGCCGGTCGCGGCGTTCACCGCGCGGACGATGCCTTCCTGCGGAAAATGCTTGTGCCCGAACGCGCCGGTGACCACGCCGCGCACCTGCTCGACCAGCTCGGCGAAGCGCTGATCGTCGCGGCCGGCGATGCGCAGCGGGAGCATATTGCCGAGATTGCCGATCAGCAGTTCCATCCCGGACTCTTCGCGGTTGGCCACGGTGGTGCCGATGACCATGTCGGTGCGCCCGGTCATCTCGCGCAGCGCGACATAGTAGGCGGCGAGGAAGACCGAGAACGGGGTGGTGCGCAGGTCGACGTTGAGGCGGCGCAGCGTCGAGTCGGCGGCCGCGCTCAGCGGGCGATCGCGGCGGGCGCCGCGTTCGGTGGCCGCCACCGGGCGGCGATCGTAGGGCAGCTGCAGTTCCGGAAGCTCACCGTCGAAGCTGTTGCGCCAGAAGCTAATATCCTCGGCATGGTCGTCGGCGGCGAACCGGTCGGCCTCCCATTCGGCGAAATCGGCGACCTGCAACCGCAGCGGCTCCACCGTGACCGGGCCGGTCAGTGCCTGCCGGTAGAAGTTCTCCACATCCCGCGAGAGCGCGGGCAGTGTCATACCGTCCCACGCGATGTGCTGAATCACCACCACCGCGACCAGTTCACCGGCGGATATGCGAACGAAGGTCACCCGCAGCGAGGACTCCGATGTGAGATCGAAGCTTTCGCGGGCCGCGGCCTCGGTCAGCTCACGCAACCGCTGCCGGGCCTGCTCCTCGGCGAGACCGGACAGATCCTCCTCCACCAGCCGGGGCGGCAGATCGGAATGGATCCGCTGATAGGGCTCACCGTCCTCATCGGTGTGATAGGTGGTGCGCAGCACCTCGTGCCGCTCGACGAGCGCGGCGAAGGCCGTGCGCAGGGCGCCCACATCGATCGGCTCGGCATCGGCCGCGCCCTCGAAGGTCAACGCCAGGCACAGGTTGTAGGCGGAGCTGCCGGGCGAAATCTGCTGATGCGCCCACACGTAACGCTGTCCGAACGACAACGGCGCCCGTTCCGGATTCCGGCGCACCGGCACGGCCGCGGCGGTGGCCAAACCCTCCTCGGCGAGCCGAGCGGCCATCGCTACCTGCAGGTCTTCCAGCGAACGCATCTGACGAACCAATCTGTCTACAACGAAAACTCGGGGCCTGTGCTGCGGTGGCTCAGTTCCCCGCCGAGGCGAGAGCCGAATCGGCCTGTGCCGAATCAGGCTGGGGCACCGGCACTTCGGCCAGCTCCAGCAGGATTCGCGAGACCTGCGCCAAGCGACCCGGGATGGTTTCGTCGGCCTGCAACCGCGCGGCGATGCGGCGCACCGTCCGGCCGGCGAATACCGCGGTGACACCGAATTTCTCGACCGCGAGCAGTCCGCGCACCTTGGCGGTCAGCGTGGTGGCCAGAATCGAATTGCCGCCGATCTCGAAGAAATCGGTTTCCACACCGACGGTCTCGACACCGAGAATCTGCGCCGCGATATAGGCCAGCGCCGCCTCGACCTCGTTCGCCGGCGGCACCGCGGATGCGCCGGCATCGGGCGCGCCCGCCTCCACCAGCCGCCGGATCGCCGCCCGGTCCATCTTCCCGTTGGGAGTCAGCGGGATCTCGGAGACGGTTTCGATCAGGTCCGGAATCATCTGGGCGGGAAGCAGATCCCGCAGCGCGGCCCGCAGTTCGTCGGCGGCGACCGCCGCGCCGGCCCGCACCGCGGCCGCCAACCGGCCGGAACCGGTCACCAGCGCGACGGCCTGCTGCACGGACGGCAGTGTGGTCAGGGCGGTTTCGACCTCGCCGAGTTCCACGCGATAGCCGCGGATCTTCACCTGATGGTCGGCGCGACCGAGGAAGTCGACGGTGCCGTCGGGCAGGTAGCGGGCCAGATCGCCGGTGCGGTACCACCGCAGGCCGCCGTACTCGACGAAACGCTGCGCGGTGCGTTCCGGATCGCCGCGATAGCCGTCGGCCACACTGGTTCCGCCGATCCACAATTCGCCGACGACCCAGTCGGGACAGTCCTCGCCGCGCTCGTTCACCACGCGCATCGCCACATTGGCCAGCGGCGTGCCGTAGGGCACCGCTGCGCGGTCGGCCGGGAAGTTCTCGGTCACTTCGCAGACCGTCGAATGAATCGCGGCCTCGGTGGCTCCGCCCAGACCGGCGAAACGCAGGCCGGGCACCAGGGCGCGCAGGCGATGGGCGAGTTCGGCCTCGACCCGGTCGCCGCCGGTGACGACCACCCGGAGGCTGCGCAGGTCCTGCGCGTCGGCCGAGTCCAGCAACATCCCGATCAAGCCGGGCGCGCAATTGAGCACGCTCACTTCGTGTTCGGCGATCAGCCGGGCCCACGCCCGGGCGTCCCGCTCGATTTCGGCGTCCACGCACACCAGCGCACCGCCCAGCGCGAGCGGGGCGAAGATGTCGAAGACCGACAGATCGAATTCCAGTGACGACAGGCCCAGCAGGCGAGCGTGCGCGTCCAGGCCGAAATACGCCGCGAGGGCGTCGACGGTGTTGGCGGCCGCCCGATGGCTGACCTCCACACCCTTGGGCTCACCGGTGGATCCGGAGGTGAACAGCACGTAGGCGACGGCATCCGGATCACTGGCGTAGGCGCGATCGAGACGACGACCCGTCAGCGCGGTGCTCAGTGCGATCGGGGTGACATCGGCCGGCAGGTCGAGCGCCGCATCGGTGAGCGCGACCCGGGCGCCCGCGCGGGCCAGAATGCGATCGCGTCGCGCGCGCGGCTGACCGGTGCCGATCGGCATGTAGGCCGCCCCCGCGGCCAGCACACCGAGTACGGCCGGAATCTGCCGATGCCCCTTGGGAACGATCACCGCGACGGTATCGCCCGGCCGCACGCCGGCATCGGTGAGCGCGGCGGCCACCGCGAGCGCCTGATCGGCCAGGTCGCCGTAGTCGCAGGCGCCGCCGCGCCGGCGCAGGGCCTCGGCTTCCGGCTTGCGACGGGCCCGGTCGAAGAACTCACCGTGCAGGGTGCGCGCCCGCCAGTCGGTGAAGGTGTCGTTCACCCGCTCGCGCACCGCGCGCTGCCGCACCGGCAGGTCGATCGACAGCGGTGCGTTCCAGTCCGCGCCCGGCTCGGCGAGGGTCAGCAGCAGGCGGCGGAATTCGGCGAACATCGCCGCGACCACGCCCTCGGGCATGGCGTCGCGGCGCACATCCCAGTTGACCAGCAGTCCGCCGCCCAGTTCGGCGACCTGCGCGTCCAGATCGACCTGCGGGCCCTGCGACAGAATCCACACCGGCTCGCCGAACAGCGCGGTGACCCGATCGGAGAAGAGCTCACCCAGGTCCAGCCCCGAGGTGAACACCACCGACGGCGTCACCGGCCCACCACGCGACCGGCCGAGATCACGCAGCACATCCAGGCCCTCGTAGACGGAATGCACGGCGCAGGTGTGCAATTCGCGCTGCAGGCGCTTGGCGCGGGCGACCATCGATTCCGGCTCGCGGGCATCGACGTCGACCAGCACCGAGTTCGTGAAATCACCCACCACGCGGTCGATGTCGTCGTGCAGCGGCTCCCGGTCGAACAGCGGGACGTTCAGCAGGAAGCGCTGCCGCGCGGACCAGCGCGCGATGGTCTCGGCGAACACCGTGGCCAGCGCGACCGCCGGGGTGACGCCGTGGCTGCGGGCGAGTGTGTCGAATCCGGCCTTGGCCTCGGGTTCGAACCAGTGGTGCAGCCGGATGCTGCGGCTGGGATCGGTGCGCTCGTCCTCGGCCAGGACCGGCAACGACGGGATATCGGGCAGATCGGCGAGCCGCCCCTCCCACCAGGCCTTGGCCGCCGAATTGTCCGGCGCGTGGCGCGTTCTGGCGTCGAGATATTCGCGGAAGGTGTAGCCGACGGTGTCGGCCGGATCGGCGTCGCCGTCGTACAGCGCGGCCAGATCGTCGAGAATGCGCCGGTAGCTCAACGCGTCCGCGGCGAGCATGTCCACATCGACGTGCACGCGGTGGGCGCCGTCGGGCAGCAGAGTGAGGGTGATGTCGACGACCTGACCGGATTCGACATCCATCCGCTGATGACTCTTGGCCTGGCGCAGGCGTTCCAGTTCCGCGTCCGGATCGTCGGACGTGCGCAGGTCCTGCACCCGGAACACCGGGAGCAGCGGCTCGGGCAGCACGCGCTGTGTGCCGGCGTCGGTGAACTGCACCCGCAACTGCGGATGGCGGCGTACCAGGCGGCCGACCGCGCGGCCCAGCCGATCGGCTTCCAGGCCGCGGCCGTCGAATTCGACGTAGAGATGGGCGGCGACACCGCCGAGCCGCTGGTCCTGGCGGCGACCGACCCAGTAGGCGTGTTGCATGGTGGCGAGGGCGAATTCCTCGCCCTCGGTGAATGTCGCACCGTCGGTGGCAGAGTCGGCACCGCCGTCGGCGGGGGCCGGTTCGGGGGTGGCGCCGAGCAGCTCGGCCCATGCCGAGATCGTGGGTGAGAGCGCGAGTTCGGAACTGCGGACCTCGTGGCCCTGTTTGCGCCAGCGACCGGCCAGTCGCATCAGTTTCATCGAATGCATGCCCAGGCCGACCAGATCGTCGTCGTATCCGATCGATTCGGGTTGGATCCCCAGCTCCGCCGCCACGATGTCACGAACGTCAGCCTTGCCGAGCATCAGACAAACTCCTCACCGGCCGGAAATCGGGCCTCACCACCTACTTCAAAGGCTAGGCTTGCCTAACCTGGAAGCATAGTAGCCCACAGCCTCCATCTACCGTAGGGGTGTGGTTTGGCTAACCTAACCCAGCTACCCTAACCCCATGGGCAAAGGCATCAACGGCGTCATCCTCAAGGCACTGCGCGCGGACGACTACCGGCTGACCGTCACCTCGGTGCGGCAGATCGGCGACAAGTACCTGCGGCTCGGCTTCACCGGCGGCGGGCTGCTGGCCGACCATCCCGTCCATCCCACGCAGTGGATCCGCATCTGGTTCCCCGACGACGACGGCGACCTGCAACAGCGCGGATACACCCTCGTCGACCCCGATCCCGGCAACGACGCATTCGATATCGAATTCGCGCTGCACGGCGGCCCGGCTTCGCAGTGGGCCGCGCGGGCCACGGTCGGTGACGAGATCGACGCCACCGTCATGGGCTCGAAATTCGCGGTGCCCGAACCGGTTCCGTCGGAATTCCTGATCTTCGGCGACAGCGCCTCACTGCCGGCGATCAATTCGCTGCTGGACGCGATCGGCGAGACGCCGGCCCGGGTGTGGCTGGAATGGCAGGAGGAGTCCGAGCAGTCGCTGCCGGTGCGCACCGGACCGAAGACCGAGGTGACCTGGGTACAGCGAGTCAACTACGGCCAGCTGCTGCGGCAGGCGGCCGACTCGGTCACCTGCTCCCCCGATGCCTTCGGCTGGGCCGCCTGCGATGCCGCCACCACGCGCGCGATCACCAAATCGCTGAAAGCCAAACTGCCGAAACATAATATCGCCGCCCGCGGCTACTGGCGGTGACCCGCACGCTGCCACCGGGCGCCACCACGCACCGGGCGGCGGTCACGGCATAGGTGCGTGACCGCCGCCCGTTCGGCGCCGAATCCTCAGGCCGACACCAGATGCCAGCCGGTCGCGCGGGACCGCTCCGACCAGAAACCGGCATAGCGGCCGCCGAGTTCGAGAAGTTCGGCGTGCGTGCCCCGTTCGACGATCCGGCCCGCCTCCACGAACAGAATCTGATCGGCGTGGGCGATGGTGTCGAGCCGATGCGCCACCACGACGACGGTCTTGTCCCGCGTCAGTTCGTGAATGCCGCGCACCACCGCCGCCTCGCTGGGCGGATCGAGGGCGCTGGTCGCCTCGTCGAGCAGCACGATCGGCGCGTCCTTGAGCAGCGCACGGGCGATCGAAACCCGTTGGCGCTCACCGCCGGACAGTGCCGCACCGCCCTCCCCGACCGCCGAATCCCAGCCGTCGGGCAGCCGGTCGACGATCTCGTCCACCCGGGCGATCTCCGCGGCCCGCCGCACCTGCTCGGTCGTGGCGTCCGGATTGCCGACGCGGATGTTGTCGGAGATGGTCTCGTTGAACAGATAGACGTCCTGGAAGACCGGCGACACTTGGCGCAACAGGGTTTCCGAGGGCTGCCGGCGCACATCGTGACCGCCGACGGTGATGCTGCCGGAACCGACGTCGTAGAACCGGGAGGCCAGCTTCAGCAGCGTGGTCTTTCCGCCCCCGGACGGTCCCACGATGGCCGTGGTGGTGCCGCTCGGCACGGTGAAAGATACGCCGTCGATGACCTTTTCACCCTCGCGGTAGCCGAAGTCGACGTTGTCGAAGACGATCTCCGGCGCACCCGGCGTGACGGGTTCGGCAGCCTCGGCCAGATCGCGCTCGGCGAGGAAGTTCGTGATCCGGTCGGCGGCGTCGGCGGCGCTGCGGATCGCGGTGCTCAGCTGCGCGGCCCGGTTGATCGGTTCGATGAACCGGGAGGTCACCGCGATCAGCGCGATCGTGGCCGGGATGGAGAGGTCGCCGCCGGTCCCGCGGGCGACCACCACCGACACCACGATCAGGAAGACGATCTGCACGCACAGCGCGAACACCATCAGCCCCGGCACACTGGCGACGATCATGCGCTTGGAAGCCGCCTCCTGTTCGCGCAGTGCCCGGGTGAGTGCCCGGTTGCCCACGCCCACCGCACCGAAGGCCCGCAACACGGGCTGTGCCTGCGCGAACTCCACGACGCGCGAATTGGCTTCGGCCGCAGCGGCATCGAGTCTGCGGTCGGCGCGGGTGTAGCTGGTGTTCGCCCAGCGGCTGACCAGCAGCAGTACCGGCAGGCTGATCAGGATCACCAGCGCGATCCGCCAGTCGATGAAGGCGACCCCGATGGCGACACCCACCGGAACCAGTACCGCGGTCAGCACGGGTGCGAGCAGATAGTTGACCACACTGAGGATTTCGCGCACGCCGCCGACGACCATCCGCGAGAGGGAGCCGGCGTTGGCGGTGGCGAACCAGCCCAGCGGCAGCGTGCTCAGATGATCGCCCAGCCGGGTCTGCACGCCGCGCAGCATGCCCACGCCGATCCGCAGGCCCACCAGCAGCTGCTGATACGAGCACACCGAGGCGACGATCACCGCGAGCGCCAGCCAGGCGGTCCAGCGCCACGCGCGGCCGAAATCGCCGTCGAACAGCGCCTGCAACACCGGAATCAGCAGCAGATAGGCCGCGATCTGTCCCAGCGCGCCCGCGCCGATGAGAGCCACATGGCGCGGCACGTAGCGGCGCAGTTCCAGCGGAACGAGGGCGAAGATCTTCCTGATCACCGCAGTTCTCCTTCGGAGTCGGAACCGGTCGCCGCGGCATCGGCGCCCCGCCGGGTCAGCGCGCCCACCGACGCCTGATTCTGTTCCCAGAGGCGCTGATAGAGCCCGCCGGCGACCGACAGCGTGGCGTGGTCGCCCGTTCCGGCGAGTTCGCCGTTGTCCAGCACCAGGATTCGGTCGACTCCCGTGATGGTGTGCAGCCGGTGCGCGATCACCAGCACGGTGCGGCCGGCGACCAGGACGGCGAGCGCGTCCTGAACCGCGGCCTCGGATTCCGGGTCGGCGAAGGCCGTGGCCTCGTCCAGCACCAGCACCGGGGTGTCGGCCAGCAGGGTGCGGGCGATCGACAGGCGCTGCGCCTCACCACCGGACAGCACCGCGTCGACGCCGATCTCGGAGTCGTAGCCGCGCGGCAGTTCCAGGATCCGATCGTGGATCTGGGCGGCGCGCGCGGCGCGCTCGACGGCGGCCGCATCCGCATCGGGCCGGGCCAGCGCGATGTTGTCGCGGATCGTCCCGCGAATCATCCGCACGTCCTGCAGGACGAAACCCACGGTGCGGTAGAGCTCTGCGGTGGAGTACTCGCGGACGTCCTTGCCGCCGATCGTGATTCGCCCCGCGGTCACGTCGTAGAAGCGCGGCAGCAGCCGGGCCAGGGTCGACTTGCCGGAACCGCTCGGGCCGACCAGTGCGGTGATGGAACCGGGAGCGAGTTCGAAGTCGACCGCACGCAGCACGGTTCGATCGGCGCGATAGCCGAAGCTCACCTGCTCGAACCGGACCGCGAGTCCCGTCGCGACGCCGTTGCCGGCCACATCCGCAGCCTCGGCGTCGGCTCGCACCTCGAGTTCGGGTGTTTGCTGCAGTTGGTGCAGGCGCAACGCCGCGGCACCGCCCTCGCGCAGCGCCTGCCCGCCGAAGCCGATGCCCAGCAGCGCGCCACCCAGCCCGATGCCGAGCAGCAGGAACGGCAGGATGTCGACCGGATCGGTCCAGCCCAGATCGGCGAAGCCCACACCGGCCACCACCACGACGAGCATGAGCAGCACCGGGGTCAGCAGGATCTCGGCGGCCGACTGCAGCTTGGTCATCGGCGTCTTCCAGGCCAGCAGGCTCTCGGCGGTGTTGTCGACCGCGCGCTGGAAGGTGCTGTGCGCCTTGCGAGCCCGGCCGAACGCCCGCACCACCTGAATGCCGTCGACGAATTCGATGATGGACTGTTCGATGGCGCGTTCGTTGGCGTCGAAGACGGCGAAGCGCTCCTGATGCGCCTTACCCATCATGGCCGCGAGGCCGCGCGTGTAGAGCACCAGCGGAATCAGCAGGATCAGGGTCAGCCGCCAGTCGACGGTGAACAGGTAGATCAGCGCCACCACCTGCACCGTCACCGCGCCGACGAATTCGAGCCGGGCGTGCGCGACCAGATAGTGCAGGGCCTCCACATCGTCCTGCAGGAACTTCTTCACCTCACCGGAACTGCGGTCGGTGAACCAGCCCAGCGGCACCCGGGTCAGCTTGGCCGCCAGCAGTTGTCGCAGCGTGAGCTGGAACTTCGCGTCGACCATATGGGTCCAGACCAGCGCCGCGGCCTGCAGCAATCCGCGCAGCACCAGCACCACGACCGCGGCGATCACCAGCGTCCACACCCGATCCGTGTCGATCGGAGCGGACAGCAGTTCGCGGCACGCCTCGACGATCAGGATGAACGGCACCACGGCGCAGATCGAGGAGGCCACGACGACCAGGCTCGCCAGCGACAACGCACCGTTGACCGGCGCCAGCACCTGTTTGCGGGCCAGACCGTCGGCGCGGCGCTGCTGTTCGATCGCGACCCGGTCCGGTTCCAGCGGTGCGTCGGGCGTGGTGGGCGGCACCGGCCGCGCTGCCTCCGGCTCGGCCGGATCCACGGTCTGAACCGTCATCAGTCCTTCCCTCCCATAGCTGTCACCCTGCCTGTCGCTGGGCGCCGAATTCGGACATTCCGGCGGCGAAATCACACAGTATGGTGCGCCAGCGCTCGGCGCGCTCGTCGGCCCCGGCCTCGTCCAGCACCGCGGAGTTCACGTCGATATGCGCGACCAGAACCGGGCGCGAATCCTTCGGAACCACTGCGGTGTTGAGGTCGATCGTGAAGCGCAGCGGCAGATCCGGATGTCCGGCCGCACCGAATTCGGCGGTGAGGTCCGGCAGCGGCACCGGCGTCCACGGGCCGCTGCCGAACTGCAGCACATCGAAGCGGCCCAGGTGGTTGAGGCGAATCTGCCCGCGCGCATGCAGGGTTCGATCGTGGACCGGCGCACGGCCGGCCGCCGGAGTCCAGGTCTCGAGTTCGGCCGCCGGCACCAGTGCCGTCTCCTCGACGGTGAACCAGCCGACGCGGCGGGTGTCGTCGCCGGGGTCGCGGCCGTGCGATTCCCGGGTGACCGCGATGCGGTCGGTGGCGTCGGCGGTATCGGCGACCAGCCGGGCGCAGGCGGCGAGCAACAGATCATCCAGGGGCACATCGGTTTCCGCGCACCGGGCGAGCAGGGCCTCGGTGTCGTCGGGGCCGAGTTCCACGATCCGCCGGATCGCCTTGCCCGACCGGTCGCGGCGTGGATCGGTGTAGCGTCCGCCGAGCGGTGTGCCCAGCGTCGGTGGAGCGTCGGACCGCGTCGGGATCGGATCCGATTCCGGCCGATCCTCGTTCATCGGTTGTTCGCCCTGTTCCAGCCGGCGCAGGTCGTCGACCAGGATGAGCCAGGACACCACATCCACGGCGAGGTGATGGATGGACAGGACGAGCCGCGGTTGCTCTCCGCGCAGCAGCGTGGCCGACATCATTCGGCCGGCGCCGGGGTCCAGGCGCTGCACAGTGTCAGCGAGATAGTTTGCCGCACTGTGCCTTACGGTTCCATCGGCGACGGTGAGCAGTTCGGCGGCGCCGGATTGCTCCTGCGCGACGAGCACAGCGCGGCCGTCGTCGCCGGTGACCAGCCGCGAGCGCAGCGTGGGATGGGCGACCGCCAGGGCCTCCAGCCGTTGGACGACCGACTCGGGAGTGACTGCCGGATCGAGCGAGAAGACCTGGGACTGGGCGAGATAGCGGTAATCGCCGTGTCCGAGGATCTCCTGGGCCAACGCGGTGAGCGGCAGCACCGTGCCCGCCGGCGTCACCTCGGCATTCCCGGGAGCGTCCCCGGACGGATCGTCCAGACGCTCGGCGAGATCGCGAAGATCGGCCGCGGCCAGCACTTCTCGCGCCGAGATGCGGTAACCGGCGCCGCGCAGCCGCGACACCAGATCGATGACGCCGATGCTGTCGATACCCAGATCCACCAGGCTGTCCAGGATGCCGACCCGCGTCCCCGCTCCCGCGCTCATCGCCTCGATCAGCGCCAGCAGGGTGCGTTCGGTCTCGGTTCGCGGTTCGGCGCGGGCGGCAATGTCGGCCGGGCGGGTCAGCAGGTCGGTCGCCACGTGCACATCGAGTTTGTCGTTGCGGTTCAACGGAATCTCGTCGACGAACGCGATGCGGGTGGGGACCAGGAATTGCGGCAGCCGGCGGGCCAGATCCGAGCGCAATCCTGCGACGGTGCCCTCGCCGACCACCAGCGCACCCAGCCGGGTCCGCCCGTTCTCGGTGAAGGCCAGCGCCGCGGCGTGGCGTACGCCGTCGAGTTCGCGCAGCACGACGCTGACCTCGTCGGGTTCGACGCGGTATCCGTTGATCTTGACCTGCCGGTCGACACGGCCTTCGTAGGCGACGGTGCCGTCGTCGGACCGGCGCACGAGATCACCGGTGCGATAACGCCTTTCACCCGCCTCGCCCGCGACGAAGGCGGCCGCGGTGGTGGCGGGCCGCCTCAGATACCCGAGCGCGAGTTGCGGCCCGGAAAGGTAGAGCTCGCCCTGCCCACCGGGCGGCACCGGCCGCAGCCGATGGTCGAGCACCTCGGCAGTCATCCCGGCGAACGGGCGGCCGATGGTCGGCGCGGCGTGATCGTGCACCTCGGCCATCAGCGCCTCGACGGTCGCCTCGGTCGGGCCGTAGAAGTTGATGACACGAGTGGTCGCCAATCCCTGCAGGCGCCGCCAGGTGTCCGGACCGATCGCCTCACCACCCAGCGCGAGCACGGCCAGCGGACAGCGCT
This sequence comes from Nocardia sp. 852002-51101_SCH5132738, assembly GCF_001665695.1. Lineage (NCBI taxonomy): Bacteria > Bacillati > Actinomycetota > Actinomycetes > Mycobacteriales > Nocardiaceae > Nocardia > Nocardia sp. 852002-51101_SCH5132738. The sequence goes on from NZ_LZML01000201.1 coordinate 41,423, forward strand.
CGGATCCGGTCTCGGGATCGGTGCGGAACAGTCCGGCGGCGATCAGCCGGTTCAGCATCGACGGCGATGTGTCGAAGATGTCGATCCCGAATTCGCCGATGGCGCCGACGATGCGCTCGGCATCGGTACGCACCTCGTCACCCAGCAGGACCACGGTGTGACCGCTCAGCAGCGCGACCGTGGGCTGCCAGGCAGCGTCGAATCCGGTGGACCAGCCGTGGCCGATGCGCAGCGTGCGCCCGGTGGCGGCGGCGATGGGCGAGAAGATCCGCCGCTCGTGATTGCCCCAGTGGTTGAGCAGTGCGCGATGCGATACCGCGACCCCCTTGGGCCTGCCGGTCGTGCCGGAGGTGAACACCACGTAGAACGCGGCATCCGCCGACATCGTCACTCGCTGCACACCACGGTCGCCCGCCGTAACCGCAGTGATGCCCGGGAATCGGAGGCGGCCGTCGCTGTCCGTGATCCCGTGGCGGCACTCCGCCCCTTGGGCACGGACCTCGGTCAGCACCTCGGCTCCATCCGCATCGGCGAGGACGATCCGCGCGCCGCTGGTGCTCAGCAGATAGGCCACACGATCGGCGGGGGTGGCCGGGTCGATGTGGACACAGGTGGCACCGGCGAGACCGATCGCGAAGGGAGCGTGGAGGACTCGGCGGTCACGGGGCAACATGACCGCCACCGCGTCGCCGCTGCCGACCCCGGCGGCCCGCAGTTCGTCGGCCAGCGTGCATACCGCGACACCGAATTCGGCGAAGCTCTGCTCGCCCGCCGCGTCGACTACCGCCACCCGGTCTGCCGCCGCATGCGCCGCAAGCAGCAATGCCTGGGGAACCGTCGTAGCCTCCACGGCCGGCACAGCGGGCAGCGCCTGCGCGGGCTCGACGGAAGCCGGTACGCCGGACACATCGGATGAGCTGACCGCCTCCTTCGCCGTATCGGAAAACTCTGCACCACAGTCGTATTCAGAGATCAGCACGGCGGGCTCGTCGTCGAGCAGCACGTCGACCGCACTACACTGCCGCGCGTCCACGATCCGGGTGGCGACCGCGAGCAACCGGCGCGCCATCCGGTCGGGGTCGAAGGTGGTGAGCAGGTCGGGGCGGGTTTCGACGCGGCAGATCAGCTCGCCCTGCTCCAGCACCGGGACGAGGGCGATCGGATAGTGGCTCGGGGAGTCGACGCGGCGGGCGGTCATGGTGGCGCCGCCGCCCATCGGCATGCGCGGCGCGACCGCGCCGACCGGGGAGTTCTCGAAGACCAGCAGGCTGTCGAACAACTGCCCGGCCCCGGCGTGCCGCGTGATCTCCGCGATGCCCAGATACTCGTGCGCCCGCAGCTGCGCTACCGAGCGCTGCAGTTCGGCGCCGATCCGCGCCGGCGTGCGCTCGTCGATCCGGACCCGCACCGGAATGGTGGTGACCAGCGCGCCGACGAGGCGTTCCGCATTCGGCAGCGAGGCATCGCGGCCGGAGGTGGTCTGGCCGAAGACCACGTCGTCGCGGCCGGTGAGCCCGGAAAGAATTCGGGCCCAGGCCATTTGGAGCACGGTGTTCAGGGTGAGGCCGTTGGCGCGCGCCCAGCCGACGAGCCGGTCGGTGCCGGCGGGGTCCAGGCGCGCCTCGCCCACCACGGGCAGGTCGAGGTCCGCGGGGGCCGGTGGACCGAGCATCGGCATCGGCGCCAGACCGTCGAGCGCGGCGGCCCACGCCCGTGCCGAGGCCGCGGTATCGCGGCTCGCCAGCCACGCCGCGTGCTCGCGCAGCGGCGGAGCCGGCGGCAGCGCCGCGCCCTCCCCGCGATGCAGGGCGATCAGATCGGAGAACAACAGTGGAATCGACCAGCCGTCGACGACGATATGGTGTGCGGTGCACACCACTTCGTAATCGCGCTCGCCGACGCGCGCCGCGACCACCCGGAACAGCGGGCCGCGGTCCAGATCGAGCCGCCGGCGCGCCTCCTGCCAGTAGAGATCGCGCGCCGCCACCTCCGGATCGCGGGCCGAGCGCAGATCCACCTCGCGCCAGCCGATTCGCCCCTCCGAGGTGATGACCAGCACCGGATGCGGCACATCCTCGGCGAGTACGGCCGCGCCCAGATGCGGATAACGTCGCAGCACGCCGTCGAAGGCCGCACGCAAGGCCGCCGGATCGGCCAGATTCTCCACTCGCACCGCGAAGGTCACGAGGTAGGGATCGATGCCCTGCGCCATCGAACTGACCGAATACAGCCCGCGCTGCAGCGGTGACAGCGCGACGACGTCGAGAATCTCCACCTCGCTCACCGCGCGGCGAACTTCTTGCCGAGTGCCGCCAGCGCGACCGAGTCCAGTCCGGAGGCGCTCATCGGCGCGACGGGTGCGCTCTGTTCGGCGGCTGAGGCGGCCTCGGCCTCGGTCAGTTGGGCTGCCATCTCGTGCACGGCCGGGAATTCGAACACCTTCTGCACGTCCAGCACATAACCGCGCTCGCCGAGCAGTGTGACCATGCGCAGCGCGGCGATGCTGTCACCGCCGAGAGAGAAGAAGGTGTCGGCGCGGCCCACCTCGTCGTCCGCGTCGAGTTCGAGCACCTCGCGAATGGTGTCGGCGATCAGCCGTTCGGCATCGGTGCTGGGCTGTCCGCCGAGCCCGGTGCCGCCCGGGTAGGCCGCGGCGCGTTCGAACACCGTCGGAAGCTCGCCATCGGGCAGCGCGGTCTCCGGCTCCGCGAGATTCAGCAGCCACCGCTCGAGACCGCTTGCGAGCGCATCGATTTCGGTGCGCCCGGCGAGTACCGGCGGAAATTCGAGAATCACCGTTACCTCTTCGCCTCCGGTGACGACGTCGGCGACGATATCGACTCCGTGCGGCCGCGCCACCCGCCGGGCGATCTCACGCGCGTTCGCACCGACCACCTCGGTTCGGCGGTTGACCAGCGCTTGGAACGGCGCACCGGCGGCGACGGCGACGGCGCCACGCAGCTGATGTGTGATCCGCTCGATCCGGGCCGCGGCATGGGCGCGGGCGACGACGGACAGCTCCGTGACCTGCTCCAGCAGTGCCCGCGCGGTGGGCGCCGAGCCGGTATCGATCCGCAGCACCAGATGGTTCGCGTACGCACCGAGCGCCGAATCAGCGTGTGCCTCGGACCTTCCCGCATCGACGATGGCGACGGGCACATCACCACCCAGACCCGCCGCGCCCAGCACTGCGGCCAGCGCGGCGACCACGGACAGTTCGGCGTCGCGGTCGCGGAAGGCAGCCGCCGGAATCCGCAGGGTGCGGGTCGCGGTCGCGGCGGCGGCCGGATCCGATTCCGCGCCGGGATTTCCGGCCACTGCCAGGGTTGCCCGTTCCGGCAGATCGGCGAGCCGGTCCAGCCAGTACCCCAGGTCGGGATCGGCGGCGGCGACGGCGACCAGCGACTTCATCTGCGCCATCGCGTAGCCGCGGTACTGCGTCACCTGCTCGGCTGTCGTTTCCCCGAGCAGTTCCGCCGCCAGCAGCTCGAGACTGCGGTCGTCAGCGGCTACGGGATGAGCGGTGAGGGACAGGACGTCCCGATCGGTCGTGCGGTGCAGTCTGATTCGGATCGGCAGCTCGCGCACCGGGTCGATGCGGTGTGCGGCATCCGAGCGCAGCGCGGCGTCGAGTTCCGACGACGCGGTCGCGACCGTTTCGACCACCGTCAAGGGTGCGTCGACGACGCGCTGGTACGGAATCCGGCGATCGTCCGGATAGACCGTGCGCAGAATCTCGTGCCGGCTCACCGCGGCCACCGCGGCGCGGTCGAGGGCGGCCGGTTCGAGGTCGCCGGTGATCTCCAGGGCGAGAAACAGATTCGTCGCCGCGACGCCGCGCAGTCGTTCCGGCAGCAGCGCGGCCTGCTGGGCCGGGGACAACGGGATGCCACGCCCGCCCGTTCGCGACTCCGGCGCGGCCGCAGCGTTGTTCGGAGCAGTCGTGGCCGGCGCGGTCGTGTTCGGCACGGGCGAATCAGACATGGGTCATCAGTCCTTACTTGCCGACGGTGGCGAGCGTCGGTTCGAGCTTGTCGAGCAGATACGGCACCGACAGTGCGGTCGGCTGGTTGATGGCGTTGATCGTGATCATGTCCACGAACGAGATTCCGCCCTGGCGCACCGACGGCAGATCCGCGTAACCGGGCAGCTGGGTGAACTTCTCCTGCAGGCCCGGCGCCGCGCCGCACACCAGCAGATCGGAGGTCAGATCCCCGAGCCGTTCCGGCGACAGCGCCAGCCGTCCACCCGAGGGGGCCTCGGCGACGAGTTTCGCCGGCATGGTCATCCCGAGCCGCGTGAACACCTGGGCGGAACCGTCTTTCGGATCAGCCAGCACCATCAGCTGGGTGGGCGTGGTGAGCATGCAGGTGAGGAAGCTCTTGCCCTTCAGGCCCGGATGCTTCGCGGCGACCGCGTCGATCCTGCCGTGCACATCGGCGACGACCTTGCCGGCCTGGTCCTGCTTGTGCAGCGCCTTACCGAGCGCCTGGACCTGGTCCTCCCACGGATCGATCTGGGCCGAAGTCAGCGGACCGATGGTCGGGGCCAGCTTGGACAGCTTGTCGTACATGGCCTTGTCCATCAGGTAGCCCGGCGCCACGATGAGATCGGGCTCGAGTGCCGCGATCTGCTCGACGACGTCGCCGCCCATGTTCAGCGCCTTGGACTGCTGCGGCAGCGACTGCGGCAACCACGGCACGGTCATCCCCGCCCCGGCGCCGGGCACCAGATAGCCGACGGGGGTGACCCCGAGGGATACGGCCGCGTCCAGCCAGGCGGGGCCGAGGGTCACCACGCGCTTGGGCGTGCCGTCGACGGTGGTTTTCCCCATGCTGTGCTCGATCGTCACGGCCGCACCGGAATCGGTGTCGTCCGCGCCGGATCCACAGGCGGCCACGGCCGTCACCAGCCCGAGGACCAGCGCCGGCAACGTGGTTCGCAGCACCGCGGCGCGTGCTCGGACTCCGCGACGCGCGGATGTTCGACCTGAGTTCATTGCACAGCTCCTTGTACTTCGCTCCGGGCGACTCGCGATCCCGACCCTCGGAATCGTAGCTTAGGCTAAGCTAACACTGGCCGTCGATACCTCGACTCGGGCCGCCAATCCAGCCACCGTCGGAGTGTCGAACAGCGCTCGCACACCGATCCGCACGCCGAATTCGGCTCGGATCCAGGCCAGTAGCCGCACCGCCAGCAGGGAATGACCGCCGAGTTCGAAGAACGAATCCTCGGCGCCGATCCGCTCGCGGCCGAACATCCGCCCGAACAATTCCGCGATCCGCGTCTCCACCGCCGTATTCGGCTCCCGATACGGCTCCACCGGCGACCGCTGTGGCACCGGCAGGGCGCGGCGGTCGAGTTTTCCGTGTTCGGTCAGCGGAATCTCGTCGATGATCGCGAAGGCGCCCGGCACCATGTACGGCGGCAGCACCGCCGCCGCATGCGCTCGCACCGATTCCGGATCCACTGCGGCGCTGCCGTTTTCGCGGCGCACGGGCACGAGGTAGGCGGCGAGTACCGTGCCGAGCACGTCGTCGGTCACCGCGGCTGCCACACAGTGCGCGACATCCGGATGGGCGCCGACGGCGGCCTGCACCTCCGCGAGTTCGATGCGGTGGCCGCGCACCGTGACCTGTTCGTCGGCACGGCCGAGAAATTCGAGCTCACCGTTTCCGTTGCGGCGCGCCAGATCTCCGGTGCGATAGAGCCGCTGTCCGGGGGCGAACGGATCGGCCACGAAGCGTTCGGCGGTAGCCGTGGCGCGGCCGAGATAGCCGCGCGCCAATTGCGCACCACCGAGGTAGATTTCGCCTGCCACGCCGGTGGGGACCAGTTGCAGCCGCTCGTCCAGCAGATACAGGGCGACGTTGCGGTTGGGACGGCCGATGGGCACGATCCGGGTTCCCTGCGGGCCCTCCACGGTGTGATGGGTGGCCGAGACGACCGCCTCGGTGGGCCCGTAATGGTTGCGGAGTTCGGCCTCGAAGATGCCGGCGAAGCGGTCGGCGACCTCACCGTAGAGCGCCTCGCCGCCGACCGGCACATGACGCAGCGCGCGCCACCGGCTCACCTCCGGCAGCATCAGCAAGGTGCTGAGCATGGACGGCACCATATGCAGCACGGTCACGCCGCAGCGCGAAATCAATTCCGCCACATACGGTATGTCGTCGAACGCGTTCACCTTCGGAATCACCAGGCCGGCGCCGAGAGTGAGGGGTACGAAGATGTCGAGCAGCGAGGCGTCGAAGCTGATCGACGAGGATTGCAGCAGCCGATCCTCGGCGCCCACCCCCCACTGCGCACAGAACCCCACGAGATGTTCGGCGATCGCCGCGTGGGATACCGCGACCCCCTTCGGCGTTCCGGTCGAGCCGGAGGTGTAGATGACGTAGGCGAGGTTGCCGGGACGCAGCGGACGCACGCGATCGCTGTCGCGCGGATCGTGCTGCGGCGATGTGCGCGCGGCCCGTTCCGCGGCCCGCAGATCCTCGGCATCCAGGACCAGCGCGGGCCGCGCATCGGCGATCAGGAATTCCACCCGATCCGCCGGATAGGCCGGATCGATCGGCAGATAGGCCGCACCGGCCTTCAGCACCGCGACGACGGCGACCACGAAATCCACGGAGGTACTCAGCCGCAGCGCTACCACGTCCTCGGCGCCGATCCGCTGTCGAATCAGCTGGTGCGCCAACCGATTCGCACGCCGGTTCAGGTAGTCGTAGCTCAGCTCGCGATCTCCGTCGCGGGCATCGACGAGTGCGACCGCACCGGGATCCGCCGCCACCCGCCGCTCGAACAGATCCACCAGCGTGGTGGGTGCGACGGGGACGAGTTCACCGTGGGACTGCTCCAGAATGTCCGCGCGGTCGCGGACTCCGAAAATGTCCAGCTCGCCGATGCGACGCTCGGGTTCGGCGGTCGCCACGGTGAGCACGCGTACATAGTGGGTGAGGAACTGCTCGAGGATGCGGGCATCGAATTCGTCTGCCTGATAGACGATTTCGATTCGCTCGGCTACGTCGCCGGCGGTGATCACGGTGAGCGACAGCGGCATCCGGGTCGTCGGGCTGCCGACATCGACCGCCGTGGCCGCGATGCCGTCCAGGGCGAGCGACGCGGTCCGGCGGATCCCGAATTCGATGCGAGCCACCTGCTCCAGCCCGTCGCGACCACTGCCGCGCTCGGGGTTGAGGTCGGCGATCACCTGATCGATCGGCGTGCCACGGTGCCCGAAAGCTGTTGCCGCACGGTCGTTCACCGCGCGCAGACAATCGAGGAAGCTGTCCGCGGGGTCGACCGTCGTACGCAGCAGCAGCGTATTGCCGAAGTAGCCGATACCGGTGTCGTCGGCGCTCCGCACGGTGGCCGGTACGCAGACGAGGAAATCCGTTGCGGCGGTGTAGCGGTGGATCAGCGCGTCGAAGGCGGCGAGGAGCACCGTGAAGGGTGTAGCTCCTTCCCGGTGCGCGAACTCCGTCACCCGCATGGCCACGTCGGCCGGCAATTCGGCGCGGATCCGAGCGGTGCGCAGCGAGGGCAGGGGCGCGACGACGCGGCCCGGCAACTCCAACGGCTGCGGCAAGGGCGAGAGCGTGTTTCGCCAATAACTGCGAGCGACCTCGGTCGCCGGCGCAGGGGCGCCACTGCCTTCGACATCACGAAGGCTGCGCACACGGTCGTCTCCACGACTCTCCGGTGCGGCCGGAACCGTCGCCGCGTCGTAGCGGGCACCGACCTCGTCGAAGAATATCTGCCAGGAGGCCTCGTCCCACGCGATCGTATGCACCACGAGAGTGAGGAGGAACCGCCGCTCGTCCGTGCGAATCAGCAAGCAGCGCAACGGAGTTTCGGACGACGGATCGAACGGTCGCCCCGCCTCGCGGCGGATCAGCACCTCGGCCCGGCGCTCGCGACTGGCATCGGCGAGATCACGAAGATCCACCTCCTGCCACGACGGCGTCGCGTCGGATCGCACCACGGCCCGCGGCTCGTCGTCCTCGCCGACGGTGTAGATGGTGCGCAGAATATCCTGCCGCGCAATGGTTCCGGCGATTGCCGAGCGCAACCGATCCGCGTCCACGGCACCGGTGAGCCGGTAGACCGCACAGCAGTTGAGTGTGGTGTCCTGCGGATCACGGGTCTGCAGGAACCAGATCCGGCGCTGCCCCGCCGACAACTTCCCCGCGGCCGGCTCCTGCGCCGACAGCGCGGTCATCGCGGGGCGTCGGTGAGATAACCACCGCGAGCGAAAAATGCGGCGCCGTCGTGTTCGGTGCCGTCGGCGGTGCGCACCCGGGTCACGAGCAGACCGAGATTGCCGCCGCGATGTGCGTCCGGCCCGCAGATCACCACGCCACCGCCCTCCTGCACGACGACTCGCCCGGGGGTTCCGCCGTAGCGGGCCTGCGACAGGGCGGCGGCGGTGATCTCCACCTTTTCGCCCCGATAGTAGGAGAACGCCCGCGGGTACGGCTCGGACAGCGCGCGCACGAACCGCTCCAGATCCTCTGCGTCCCAATGCCAGTCGATGCGGCTGTCACGCTCGGAACGCTTGTGGAAATAGGTGCGCTCGGCCTTGTCCTGCGGCCGCCAGACCGCGGTGCCGGATTCGATCGCGCTCAGCGCCTCCCGCAGCGCTCCCGGAATCAATTCCATTCCGGCGAGGACGAGTTCGGTTCCGGTGGCGGTCGGGCCGATCGGCAGCGAACGCTGCACGAGGATGTCGCCGGTGTCGAGCTGTTCGTCCATCCGGTGCACGGTCAGGCCGAATTCGGATTCGCCGCTGATCAGCGCCCACAGCACGGGCGAGAAACCGGTGAACTTCGGCAGCAGCGAATCGTGCAGGTTCAGCGTGCCGTGCGGCGGCATCAGATACAGCTCCGGCGGCATCCAGGTGTACCAGCTGTTGACCACGATGATGTCGGGCTCGGCACGCTTGACCAGATCGATGGTCTCCGCATCGGCCCGCTCGGTGAGGTGGACCGGAATGCCGTGTTCGCGGGCGAGCTCCTCGACCGAATCGGACCAGATGCCCTTGTAGGCATGTTCACTCGCGGGATGGGTGACCGCGAGCACCACCTCGTGTTCCGAGTCGATCAGAGCCTGCAGCGTGGTACGACCCCAGGTCTGATAACCGAACGACACGATACGCATGAACCGAACCTCTTCCCTCGAACTAAGGGTAGCCTAGCCTACTGTTAGCTCGGTAATCATTCCGGGCGCCGACCGGCCGCGACCCGGGCCGCCACGACGGCCGGGCGGGTCGGCACCTCACCCAGCACGCGATCCGAAAGCTCGCCCAGGCAACTGAGATTCGGAAATCCCGGCCCCTGCGCCATCCCCGCGAGATTCGGCAGATAGAGCTTGGCGTCGAGGCCGGACACCGCCAGATCGTGGCCGATCGCCGCCTCCAGCCGGGCATGGGTGATGGGCCCGCCCACCGCCAGTTCCACCAGATCCGAGGTATCGGAATCGAACAGATCCAGGAACCACAGCGGCTGGCCGCCGGTGGCGTCGACCACCAGATCGAAGGCATGCATCTGGTCGGGGCGCAGTTCGTTGCGCAGCGTGAGCGCCACTCCTTCGCCGCGCTCGGCGACCCGGACCACGCGGCCCTGGAGATGATGAACGCGATTGTCCGCCAGCACGTTCTCCTGCACGCGTACCGAGAACACACCACGGTCGGTGCGGCGGATGACGTCGCGGCGCTCCTGCAGGCTCAGCGCCCGCCACTTCGCCGGATCGCTGAACAGCGCGTTCTCGAAATAACTTTCACCGCGGGTGTAGATGGTGGCCGCGGGCGAGATCACCGAGACCGTGAGGACGTCGTGGCGGACCAGTTCGTCCACCGCCGAGCCCGCGGTCTCACCGCCGCCGATCACCGCCGCCCGCGAGGAGACCGGTAGCCGGCGCTTACCCGCGAGATCCCAGAAGTCCGCGATACTCAGCACCTTCGGATGTTCGGCCAGCGCGCGGCGGCTGTCGCCCGGGCCGGTGATCATCAGTCCGTCGCAATCGATTTCGGTCTCCACACCGGAACCGTCGGCCACCGAGACCAGCCAGCCGTCGGCAGCGGGGCGGATCCGGCGCACCGCGCCCACGACCATCTCGACCTCGGCCTTGCGCGCGACCCACTGCAGATAGTTGGCCCAGACGTGGTGGTGCGGATTGGGCCGGCCCCGGTCGACCCATTCGGCATAGGTGCCGTTCTCGACCAGGAAGGAATTCCAGCTGTAGGCGATCATCGACCGGTCGATCGCGCGGTTGTGGCCGCGTGCCCAGGTGGAGTGGTACGGGAAGCCGATGTCCTTCTCGGGGCTGGTGCCGAGCCGGTGCTGGCCGTCGGTCCACCCGCCGCTGGGCAGCCAATTGCCGCCCACCGCATGGGGTTCCACCACCACCACGCGTGGAGCGGGTAGCCCCAGGTCCCGCAGCACCCGGGCCTTCGCCGCCACTGCCATCGCTTTCGGCCCGGCTCCGACCACGAGAAGCGTCTTCACTGGTACTCCCGTTCTGTGATTCCAGCCACCGCTCAGCCGGGCGCCGGGGCGTTCAGCTGGGCAGATCCGACATATCGGGAAGAGCGGATCCGCCCGAAGTCGACTGAGTACTACCTACCTTTGCATAGGCTTACCTTATATTGCTTAGTGGTGCCAGCCCTTGCGGAACGATTGCGAGGCACGGCACTCCTGTCCCACAACTGATCGGATACGACCATGATCAAGATCAAATCCCGTGCCGTTGCGGCGTTTTCGCTGGCCGCCGTGGTCTTCGCCGGCGGCGTCGCCTCCGTGACCCCGGCCGTCGCCGCGCCGATCGCCGCCCCCGTCCACGCCGCCGCCCCGGGTGTCGGCGAGTTGCAGAGCAAGCTCGAGCTGGTGCTCGACCCGAACGGTTCGCGGTCCGCCCGCGCCAACGAGCTGGAGGCCGGCGAGGCCGGGCTGGGCCTGGTCGACCAGGTCGGCGGCGTGATGGCCACGGTGCCCGGATTCCAGTGGCAGGCCGTTGCGCCCGTGAACGTCCAGGGCGACACCCTCACCGACAACCTGCAGATCAACGTCCCCGGCTTCGATGCCATGTACATCGAGCTGAAGTGGAAGGACATCGACGGCACCTGGAAGCTGACCCGCGAATCCGAGTGCACGATCGCCTATTACGCGAACCTGCCCTGCACCGTCTAGTGCGGCACGCGCAGTGCCGGTCCCGGATGCGCGGCCGACGCGCACTCCGGGAACCGGCGCCGGCGCGATGACAGCCCGGGCAGGATCCGTCTCCACGCGGCGGCCGCCGCGGCCCCCGATCGCGGCGGTGACTAGGGTCGATGTGTGCGACGCCGGCAACAGCCGCCGCTGCCCAAGCGCCACGGACTCGATCCGGCGCGGCTGCGGTTACCCGAAGACGGAACCTGGGCGACCATCCGCGACCATCTGGTCCATCGGCTCCCCCGGGTCCCCGCCGCGCGCATCGACGAGATGCTCGCCGATGGCGACATCGTCGATCTCGACGGACCGATCGTGCCGGACGCACCCTATGTGCCCGGGGGCGCGGTGTGGTTCCACCGCGATCTCCCCGACGAAACACCGGTGCCGTTCGACGTCGCCGTGGTGCATCGCGACGACCACCTGCTCGTCGTCGACAAACCGCATTTCCTGTCCACGATTCCCCGCGGGCAGCACATCCTCGAGACCGCACTCGTCCGGTTGCGGCGCGATCTGGACCTTCCGGATCTGGTGCCCGCGCACCGGCTGGACCGGACCACGGCCGGACTGATCCTGTTCATCGTCGATCCGGCGCGGCGCGGAGCGTATCAGACTCTGTTCCACAAGCGCCGGGTGCACAAACAGTACGAGGCGATCGCACCCTACGATCCCGAACTCACCCTCCCCCGCACGGTGCGCAGCCGGATCGTCAAGGAGCGCACCGTACTTCGCGCCTTCGAGGTCGAGGGCGAGCCCAACGCGGAAACGCTGGTCGAGCTGATCGAGCACCGCGACGGCCTCGGCCGCTACCGGCTGAGCCCGCACACCGGCCGCACCCATCAGCTGCGGCTGCACATGAACGGGCTCGGAATCCCGATCCTCGGGGACGACTTCTATCCCGACCTCACCGATCGCCCCGTGGACGATTTCACCCGGCCGCTGCAACTGCTGGCCGCACGGCTCGCCTTCACCGACCCGATCAGCGGGGCCGAGCGGGTATTCGACACCACCCGGACGCTGCAGGCGTGGACGGACTACGCGGGCTGGAGCGCCGGAGCGACCGGATAGCGGCGACTCGTTCCGTCCGGCGAGCCGCAACCGGCGGCGCGGCGACCGTGACCCGCCGAACACGGCACACCCGCCCGGATGAACGTAGACTGGCGACGATGTCTCGAAACGATAACGGGGTTGCGCAGTCCTCGGCCCCGGTCGGCCCGGGGCGCCGGTTACACGCCTACCTCGACGTCGCCGTCGTGGTGGCGGTGCTCGCCGGGACGAATCTCATCGCGCATTTCACCTCGCAATGGGCCAATATCGCGACCGTTCCCGCGGCCGCGGTGATTCTCGTGCTGTTGATGCGACAACGCGGGCTCGGCTGGGCGGAATTGGGACTTTCACCACGGCAGTGGCGCCGCGGAACGCTCTATGCGCTCGGTGCGGTCGCGATTGTCGTGGGAGCCGTGGCGATCGGCGCACTACTGCCGATTACGCGGCCGTTCTTTCTCGCGAATCGATATGCGACCTTGTCCGGGGCATTGATCGCCTCGATGATCGTGATTCCGCTGCAAACGGTGATTCCGGAGGAACTCGCCTTCCGCGGCGTACTGCACGGGACACTGGATCGGGCGACCGGCGCGCGCGGCGTATTCATCGTCGGCTCACTACTTTTCGGCTGCTGGCATATCGCCTCGTCGCTCGGCTTGACCAGCGGGAATCGCGGGTTGAGCACACTGTTCGGCGGCGGTGTCGGCGGGCAGATCGCCGGAATCGCCCTGGCCGTCCTGGCGACCGCGGCCGCCGGTGTGATCTTCACCTGGTTGCGCCGGCGCAGCGGAAGTCTGCTGGCGCCGATCGCACTGCACTGGTCGCTCAACGGCGCGGGCGCGCTCGCGGCGGCCATTGTCTGGCACACCGCCGTGCACTGAAATTCCGCTGCCCCAGCCGAATTCGGAATCGCCGAGCCGAACAGCCCATTTGCATATTCATCCGAACTGATGTTCGGTGAAAGCGTTGACCGCGCCGATGGTCGGCGATTACTCTCTCACCTCGATCACACATATGTTCGAGTACTCGGGTAATCGACCTCGGTAGCGCGGCCGCTGCCGGGAAAGGCACGCCATGCTCGACGAGCAGTCGACCACCACGACCGCCGTCCCTCCGGCGGACTCCGCGCACCTTCCGCCCCGCGACACGGAACGGACCGGCGCAGACGCACACTTCGGGGAGATCTCCGTGGAGGAACCATCGAAGGGCGCGGCCCGGCGCCGGCGCACCCCCGAACATTCCCCGCAGGCGGAGCTGAACGCGTTGGCGCGGCGGGTGGCGACCGCGCGGGGCAAGCTGCCCCTGCAAGCGGACCCGGCGCTGTTCGCCGAACTGTCCGATCGGGAGATCGCCGCCGAACGCGATCTCGCCGAATGGATTCGCACCCAGCGCCGCCGGCAACGCAAACGCGCGGTGACGGCACAGCTGTCGGCCGAGAAGCGTGACCGCCGCGTCGCCCTGGCACTGCGCCGGGCCGACGACGCGGACGCCCGCTGGCACCGGCGCGCCCGCGCGGCCCGCATGCGGGTGTCGAATCCCGATGCGCGCCTGGCCCAACTGTTCCGCCGCGCCGAATGGTCCTCGCGGGCACTGATCGGCGTCGTCGTGCTCGGCATGGTCTGGGCGGGCGTGAACGTCCAGCACAACCTCGTCCCCAGCGGCGACATGTCGGATCCGCTGTACTGGCTCAGTTACGGCTTCGAGGCGATGATCTCGATCCCGATCATCACGATCATGGTCGTCGCCACGACCGCCGCCCGATGGGGTCGCGACATCGACCGCGGCAAGGTCGTATTCCTGGAAACCGCACTGCTCGGCGTCACCATCGCGCTCAACGCCGGCCCGCATCTGGTGGCGGGCGAACCGGCACGCGCCGCCGAGGCCGCCGTCGCCCCGGTCATGGTCGGCGTCGTGATCTGGTTGCACGCCTGGGTTTCCGCGCGCTATGCGCAGCTCATCGACGACATCCCGATGGAAGACATCGACTCCGATCTCCCGCCGACCGGCTACCGCCCGAGCTACCGCCCGGACGATCTTCCGGAGTGGGCGGAGGCACGTCCGCTGCCCGACAGCGCGGGGTCCGTGGAATTCCCCAGCTATCCCCAGCTCCCGTCGACGACTGCACCGCAACCGGTTTCGGTGGCGGGATGGGATGCCGCGCTGCGGCTCGCGGACGCGGTGGAGAACGGCCGGCCGCCGGCAGCGACCGTGGCCGCTGCTGCCGCCGTGGCCCCAGCGGAGACACCGTCGACCCCGCAGGCCGCGTCTCCCGTCGAACCTGTCACGGCATACGAGGTCGTCACCGAGGCGACGGCGATCGACGACTCTTCCGACGCGGCACCGGCAAAGACCACGGCACCAACGGAATTCGAGGAGGACGAGGCGCCCGCGCGATCCGATGAGCGGTCGGGATCGCACGGCGCCGGGCTGCGGATCGTCTCCGACGAACCGCACAAGACGCGAACGCGGCGGGCCGTGGACGATGCCGTGCAGTTGGTGCTGGGTGAGCCGGTCGCCGAAGCACCGCGACCGGCCGCTGCCGACGTCGACCGCACGACAGCACCGGACGAACCCACCGACCTTCCGGGCGTCGCGGAGGTGGACGAGGCCGAATTCGCCGATGTCGAATCCATCGCCGTCGATTCCGCCGCTATCGATGCCGCGGAGGAAGAGACCGGCGAGGTCGCCATCCGGTCGGTCGCGCACGAGATCCGCCGTCGCGGCCTGTCCAAGCTGTCGGTCGACCAGCTCGCCGAAATCCTGACCCTCACCGACGAATCGTGGACTCCCGCCGCGATCGGTGCCGCCATCGGCCTGCCGGGCTCCCGGATCCTGGGAATTCTGGAGGCGGCGCGCCGCATCACCATGCCGGTCGCGGTCGGCGGCTGAACGCCGATTCGCACCGCCGCCACCAGGCGGTTCAGGCGCCTCGAAGGGGCTGATAAGGAACCTCACAGGCTCGGTCGTAATCATGGAGTGCGACGACCGACTCGAGGAAGCAGATGATCGACACCTTTCCGCGAGCGCATTCGTCGGCGACCTTGCTGCGCGACGGACGGTGCTCCTGCCCACGGATCACGGCACGATGAGTACGGCGACTGCGACATCGGTCCGAGGTAAGCCCACCACCGTCACGACCGAATCGGGGGCGGCCGGGCGGCCTCAGCCGTCGCGGCCCTACCTGCATCAGGTCAACCTGTTCCGGATCCTGACCTTCGCCTGTGTGATCGCCGTCCACGTGATCGACAGATCCAGTGACCCGAACAATGTGTCGGCGAACGGGGCCATGGTGCTGTTGCACTTTCCCCGCGAGGCCTTCTTCACGCTGACCGGATTCGTGCTGATCTACCAGTACGCCGACCGGTCCTTCGACGCGCCGCACTTCTGGCGCCGGCGCTTCGCGCTGGTCGGCATCCCCTATGTCATCTGGTCGGTGTTCTACTGGGGCTATTCGGTGGTCGCCGGCATTCATCAGGAGTCTTTGGCCGGCGCGATACGCCGGTTGGCGGTCGAACTGGCGACCGGTGAAGCCTGGTATCAGTTGTACTTCCTGCTGGTGTCGATGCAGATCTACCTGCTGTTCCCGCTGTTGCTCCGATTCGTGCGCTGGACGGCCGGCCACCACAGGTGGGTGCTGGGGACGAGCGCGCTCGTGCAACTGGGCATGCTGTGGGCGCTGACGCATCCGCCGACACTCACCGGAATGCCGGCGCAACTGTGGAATCACCTCTACGTGACGGTACTGCCGTACCAGTTCTACATTCTGTTCGGCGCGGTCGCCGCATGGCATATCGGCACCGTCGACCGTGCCGTGCGCCGCTTCGGCCCGCTGCTGATCGTCGGCACCCTCCTCGGGGCGGCGGGCGCCGAGTGGTTGTATCGGCGCGCGGTCGCGGGTGGCACCACACCGTGGCAGGCCGACAATGTCTTCAACCCCTACATGGCCGTCTATTTTCTCGCGCTGATCGTCGGTCTCTACACCGTGAGCACCTGGTGGTCCTGGCTGCGTCCGAAGTACCGCATCGTCGGCCGTATTTCCCGCTACGGCGCCGATCGCTCCTTCGCGGTCTTCCTGATGCATCCGATCGTGCTGGAACTGCTGATCCCCCTTTATCCCCGGCTGCACGACGCGGTCGGCGCGGCGGGTGCGACGGTGCTGTTGTTCGTCGCGGTCCTGGCGGTCACCCTCGCGGTCGTCGGCGCGGTGCGCCACGCACCCGGCAGTATCTATCTCACCGGCCGGGCACGGATCGAAGGCCCGATCCCGCTCGTCCGCCGATTGCGGTCGATCGGCCCGGCATCGCCGCGGCGTGTGACCGCCCTCGACACCGGTCACGCACTCTCGGAGTCGTACGGACGGCAGTCGTCGGCCGAGGCGCCGGCGGCGTAACGCGCGGCGGCGTCCGGGACGGCGGGGGCAGAGCCACTGGTGTGGCGGTACGCATCGGCCAGGGCGGCGAGTTCGGCGGCGGTGAGAACATCCTCGATCCGATCGAAACCGTTCGGCGCCCGCTGCGCCACGGCGTGCAGGACGCGGTCCATCGGCATATCCCGGTTCGCCAGCACGATGGTGTTCACCGCCTCCCGCCGGACCTGTTCGTATCGGGCGAGCCCGGCGATCGGGTCGGCGGCCGCGGCCAGCTCGCACGCCACGGCGCGGGCGTCGAGAATCGCTTGCGACCCGCCGTTGGAACCGACCGGATACATCGGATGCGCGGCGTCACCCATCAGCGTCACGCGTCCGGAACCCCAGCGCGACAAAGGGTTCCGGTCGACCATCGGATATTCGAGCACTTCGGCACTGGCGCGTAGCAGTGCCGGAACATCGACACCGGCCAGGTGCCAACCTTCGTAGTGCGGCAGCACATCCGCCAACCGCCCGGCGCGATTCCAGTCGGGGTTCTGCACCCCGGCATCGTGGACGCGCACCTCGGCGACCCAGTTCACCAGCGCACGCCCACGCCGGTGCGCACCACCCGAGATCGGGTACATCACGAATTTCGCGGCGCGATTGGAACCCGCGAGCACCATCGTCCGCCCGTCCAGGAACGGACGAATCTCGCTGACTCCGCGCCACATTCGAATGCCGTTCCACAACGGCCGCCCCTCCTCCGGATGCAACTGCGCGCGGACCGTGGAATGCAGACCGTCGGCGCCGATCAGCACGTCCGCGGTCTCCACGACGACGGCGCCGGAGGCGCGGTCGAGGAACCGGCAACGCACGCCGTCGGCATCCTCGGCGAACGATTGCAGCACCATTCCTTCGCGCACGGCATCGGACCCGAGTCGACGGCGCACCAGATCCAGGAGCAGACCCTGCAATTCGCCGCGGTGCACCGAGTATTGGGGCCACGGGTGCCCCGCGGCGAGTCCGCGCGGCTCACTCCAGATGTGATTTCCGAACCGGTCGAGATGCACCGCGGTGGAGGTGGCGATCGCGCAATCGTCCAGTGCCGCACCGAGTTCCAGTTCATGCAGCTCCCGCACCGCATGCGGGAGCAGATTGATTCCGACGCCGAGCGGGCGAAGCTCACCGACCGCGTCCAGCACGACGGCCTCGATCCCCACCCGGTGCAAGCATGCCGCTGCGGTCAATCCGGCGATTCCGGCGCCTGCGATCAGAACCCGCATCACCGCACCCCCGGTTCATCGACGGCCGGCGCCCCACCCACGAATCCGCTCCTCCCGACGACCCGAATCTACCGATTCGCGGAACGCGATGCAGAGCGGTCGTTCACCGGAGGTGGAAATGCCGCGCACTCGGCACCACTGTTCCTCGACCCATTCGAGGTATTCGATATCGGCATCGCCGCTACCCGCGCGGTGGCAGCAGACGCCCGGTGAACCCGGCTGCCACCAGCCGGTCGTATGCGGCGCAAACCTTCTCCGGAACGTCCTGCTCGATCGCCCAGCCCTCGGCCGCGTATCGCCACACACGTTGCGTATCCCCCACCAGCATCGTGACCACCCGCGCCACATCACCGATCCGCGCCACATAATCGTCGAGCGATTCCGGCAGCGAACCGCACACCACCTCGACCTCCGGCCACCGCATCCGGCAGGTCGCATAACTGCGCCGCTGTTGATACGGCCGGCAGATCAACATCACCGACTCCACCGCGCGACCCGAGTCCCGCAGCAACGCACGCGAAAAGTCGATGTTCTCGGCGGTATTCGTGGCCCGAGGCTCGACGAGGATGTCATTCGCCGAAACACCCAGCGCCACAGCATGTTCCCGATAGTGCACCGCCTCGCCTCGCGGAAAGGTCATCACCGTAGTGGGTGCGGTGGCACCGGTGAACACGACCGCTGGGAATACGCCCCGGCGAAACAGTTCAGCCGCGTATGTCGCCACTCCGATATCGTGGCTGCCCAGCCCGATTCCCACATCCACCGCTCGCACCTCGTGGCCCATCCGGTTGTAGTCCCACAGCGTGCGGACATCGACGTGGAGGTCAGTGGGGACGCCTGCCAGCGAGGACACCTGCACCTCCTCGTTCGGGTCGAATCAGCCACGACGCTGTCCAGCTTGCACCACCCCCGCTACATCGACATACGAGCCCGGAGATCCGCAGGCGCGGATCGCGGAGGATTCGCGGCCGCTGCGCTAGGTTCGGACCGTGACCAGCTCACCCCCGGAGAGCGCGGCGGCGAGTACCGCCCGGGCCGCGAGCATTCGTCGGTGGCTGCGCCTGGTAGCAGGAGTTCTGCTGGTGCTGCTCGGCGCGTTCTTGACCGTCGCCCCGTTCTCGTCGCTCGCGGTGCTGTGGTGTGTCGCGATCGCCGGACTTGTCGGCTCGGCCGTGTCGGGACTCCTCCGAGCCCGGCGCTGGAGAGATGTCCGAAGGTGGGTCGAGTCGTCCGTCTACCTGGCCGCCGCGCTGCTGGCGCTGTGGTGGCCGGGGATTACCACAGAGGTGCTGGCCGTTGTGGTCGGTGTCGCGCTGATCGTCGCCGGTCTTACCGGTCTGCCCCTCGTGTGGCGCGAGCGCGGTGCCACCCGATTCGACGGCATTGTCGGCGGGGCTACCTCAGTAGTATTCGGCATGTTGGCGCTCGCCTGGCCGGATGTGACCGTGTTGGTCGTCGCCGTCTTGTTCGGCGCCGCCCTGATGGTGATCGGAGTGCGGCAGGTCATCGCAGCGATCGGCGGCGATCACCGACCGCTGGGTGCGACAGCCCCGCCGCGGACGCCGTGCGGCGGACGGTGGCGGGTGGCCGGCACCGTGATGGGCGCGACAGTGGCGCTGGTTCTCGCTCTCGTCAGCGTCGCGTTGCATCGCGACTCCCCGGCTCCCGACGAGTTCTACACCCCGCAGGCGTCCGTGCCGGATCGGGCCGGGCAGCTGTTGCGCACCGAGCGATACGACAATCCCGAGGTTCCGACCGGCGCGCTGGCCTGGCGCATCCTCTATACAACCACTCGCGATCACGGGCAGCCCGCGGTGGCCAGCGGGCTCGTCATCGCCCCGGGGAGTGCGACCACCACACCGAGTCCTGTGATCGCCTGGGCGCACGGGACCACCGGCGTCGCGGTCGGGTGCGCGCCGTCGATCCTGCCGAACGGCCTCAGCGCCGGCGCGATGATGGTGCAGGACAAAGTGATTCACCAAGGGTGGACGATAGTGGCCACCGACTACATCGGTCTCGGCACCGCGGGAACTCATCCGTACCTCATCGGGGAGGGTGAGGCCCGCTCGGTACTGGACGCTATTCGCGCCGCCCGGCAACTGCCGGACATCCGGCTAACCGATCACGCCGTCGTATGGGGACACTCGCAGGGCGGACACGCCGCCTTGTGGACCGGAATTCGCGCACCCCGGTACGCGCCCGAACTCGTCATCGACGGCGTCGCGGCGCTGGCACCGGCGAGCAACCTGCCGGCGCTGGTGGACAGCCTCGGCAGCGTCACAGCGGGCGAAGTATTCGCCTCCTACGTCATCACCGCTTACGCCGGCACCTACCCCGACACCCGCTTCGACGACTACGTACGCCCTGGTGCGCGCATCATCACGCGCGAGATGGCGCAGCGATGTCTGGCCGAGAAGAGCGTGCTGGTCTCTGTACTCACTTCACTGTTCCTCGACAAGCCGATCTGGCGCGGCGATCCGGATCGCGGCCCGCTGCTCGACAACTTGCGGCGCAACGTCCCGTCCGCCGTGATCCCCGCGCCCGTGTTCATCGGTCAGGGCACCGCGGATACCCTCGTCGTCCCGTCGGCACAGGACGGCTACGTCGCCCAACGCTGCCGAGCCGGTTACGCCGTGGACTATCGCACCTACCCGAACCTCGGGCACCTGCAAGTGGTCGAACCCGAATCACCGGCCATCGCGGACCTGATCGCATGGACGGCCGACCGCTTCGCGCGCCGCCCGGCTGCGAACACCTGCTGATGTGCGGCCCGACCCGTCGACCGCATGCGATGGCCGGCGGTCACCGGTCGAGATCATCCGGAAACACACGAAGGCCCGCTTCCCAACCGGGAAGCGGGCCTTCGCGATTCGACTACACAGCCGAGGCGGAGAAGAAGGAGCCTTCCTACTTCGCCTTTTCGAGGACCTCCACCAGCCGCCACCGCTTGGTGGCAGACAGCGGACGGGTCTCCATCAGCTGCACGCGGTCGCCGACACCGGCGATCTCGTTCTCGTCGTGCGCCTTCACCTTCGAGGTGGTGCGGATGATCTTGCCGTAAAGCGGGTGCTTCACACGATCTTCCAGCTCGACCACGATGGTCTTGTTCATCTTGTCGGAGACGACGTAGCCGATGCGCACTTTGCGCGAGCCACGCTCCTCCTGCTTGGCCGGCGTCTTGGCCGGGCCCTTGGCGTCACTCATGCCGCGTCTCCCTTGCCTTCAGGACCGGAGGCCAGGCCGAGCTCGCGCTCACGCATGACCGTGTAGATGCGCGCGATCTCGTGACGAACCACACGCAGGCGCCGGTTGTTCTGCAACTGGCCGGTCGCCATCTGGAAGCGCAGGTTGAACAGCTCTTCCTTCGATTCACGCAGGCGGGCGACGAGCTCGTCCTCGTTGAGCTCGCGCAGGTCTGCGGCCGGAGTTCCGGTAGCCATCAGAACTGCTCCTCCCTGGTCACGATCCTGCACTTCATCGGGAGCTTGTGCATCGCGCGGCGCAGGGCCTCGCGAGCGGTCTCCTCGTTCGGGTAAGACATCTCGAACATCACGCGACCCGGCTTGACGTTCGCGACCCACCACTCCGGCGAACCCTTACCGGAACCCATGCGGGTTTCGGCCGGCTTCTTGGTCAGCGGGCGATCCGGGTAGATGTTGATCCAGATCTTGCCGCCACGCTTGATGTGGCGGGTCATCGCGATACGCGCCGACTCGATCTGCCGGTTGGTGACGTAGGCCGGCTCCAGCGCCTGGATGCCGAACTCACCGAAGGCGACCGAGGTGCCACCCTTGGCCATACCGGAACGACCGGGGTGATGCTGCTTGCGGTGCTTGACCTTGCGGGGCATCAGCATGGGTCAGCCCTCCTTAGAAACTGACGGAGCCTCGGCCGGCTCTGCCACCGCGGTGGCGGCGCGCCCGGCCTCAGTGCTGGTCGCGGTGGTGCCGGACGAACCGGACCGCCGCGGACGGCTCGGCCGCTCCCGACGCTCGCGACGCTCACCGGACGGGGCAGCGCTGGCCGTGACCTCACGCTTGCCGCCGACGATGTCGCCCTTGTAGATCCACACCTTCACGCCGATGCGGCCGAAGGTGGTGCGAGCCTCGTACAAGCCGTAATCGATGTCGGCGCGCAGCGTGTGCAGCGGCACCCGACCCTCACGGTAGAACTCCGAGCGCGACATTTCGGCGCCGCCGAGGCGGCCCGAGCACTGCACTCGAATGCCCTTGACGTTCGGCGAACGCATGGCCGACTGGATGGCCTTGCGCATCGCGCGACGGAACGCCACACGGTTGGACAGCTGCTCGGCCACACCCTGGGCAACCAGCTGCGCATCCGACTCGGGGTTCTTGACCTCGAGGATGTTCAGCTGAACCTGCTTGCCGGTGAGCTTCTCCAGCTCGGCGCGGATGCGGTCGGCCTCGGCGCCGCGACGGCCGATCACGATGCCCGGACGCGCGGTGTGGATGTCCACCCGGACGCGGTCACGAGTGCGCTCGATCTCGACCTTCGAGATGCCGGCCCGCTCCATACCCGTGCTCAGCAGCTTGCGGATGGCTACGTCTTCCTTGACGTATTCCTTGTACTGCTTGTCGGCGTACCAGCGGGACTTCCAATCGGTGGTGATACCGAGGCGGAAGCCGTGGGGATTGATTTTCTGTCCCATTTACTTAGCCCCTCCCTTCCGGCGGCTACGAGCCGGGGCGGCGCTGGCGACGCTCTCGACCTCGATCGTGATGTGGCTGGTGCGCTTGCGGATCCGGAACGCGCGGCCCTGGGCGCGCGGCTGGAAACGCTTCATGGTCGCGCCCTCGTCGACATACGCCGTCGAGATGACCAGGGTGTCGGGGTTCAGGCCGAAGTTGTTCTCGGCGTTCGCCGCGGCGCTGGCCACGACCTTGGCGACGGGTTCGCTGGCGGCCTGCGGTGCGAAGCGCAGGATGTTCAGCGCATCCTCGACCCGCTTGCCGCGGACCAGGTCCACGACGCGGCGAGCCTTCATCGGAGTGACGCGAACGTGCTTCGCGGTCGCGCGCGCGGTCGGGTTCTGAAGCGTGGTGTCTTGTTCGCTCATCGCCGCTTGCTCTTCCGATCTTCCTTGACGTGGCTCCGGAACGTCCTGGTCGGCGCGAACTCACCGAGCTTGTGCCCGACCATGTTCTCCGAGACGAACACCGGCACGTGCTTGCGGCCGTCGTGGACCGAGAACGTGTGGCCGATGAAATCGGGGATGATGGTCGAACGACGCGACCAGGTCTTGATGACCTGCTTGGTGCCCTTCTCGTTCTGGACGTCCACCTTCTTGAGGAGGTGTTCGTCGACGAACGGGCCCTTCTTGAGGCTGCGTGGCATCTTTAACCTCCTCCTTAACGCTTCTTGCCGCGGCGGCGGACGATGAGCTTGTCGCTCGGACGGTTGGGCTTACGAGTACGGCCTTCGGGCTTACCCCAGGGCGAGACCGGGTGGCGACCACCGGAGGTCTTGCCCTCACCACCACCGTGCGGGTGGTCGACGGGGTTCATGACGACACCACGGACCGTGGGGCGGCGACCCTTCCAGCGCATACGGCCGGCCTTACCCCAGTTGATGTTCGACTGCTCGGCGTTGCCGACCTCGCCGACGGTGGCGCGGCAGCGCACGTCGACGCGGCGGATTTCGCCGGAGGGCATACGCAGGACGGCGTAGGCGCCTTCCTTACCCAGCAGCTGGATGCTCATACCGGCGGCACGAGCCAGTTTGGCGCCACCGCCCGGACGCAGCTCCACCGCGTGGATGGTGGTACCGGTCGGGATCGAGCGCAGCGGCAGGTTGTTGCCGGGCTTGATGTCGGCGCCGGCGCCGGACTCGATCCGCGTGCCCTGGGCGATGCCCTTGGGCGCGATGATGTAGCGCTTCTCGCCGTCCGCGTAGTGCAGCAGGGCGATGTTGGCGGTCCGGTTCGGGTCGTACTCGATGTGAGCGACCTTGGCCGGGATGCCGTCCTTGTCCAACCGGCGGAAGTCGATCAGACGGTAGGCCCGCTTGTGACCGCCACCGCGATGACGGGTGGTGATCCGGCCGTGCGCGTTACGACCACCGGACTTGGTGAGCGGGCGCAGCAGCGACTTCTCGGGAGTGGACCGGGTGATCTCGGCGAAGTCCGAAACGGACGACCCGCGCCTACCCGGCGTAGTCGGCTTGTACTTACGGATTGCCATGAGTTCTTCTCTGCTTTCTGAAGATCCGACCGCTTACGCGACCGGGCCTCCGAAGATCTCGATGGGCTTGCTGTCGGCCGAGATGGTCACGAGCGCGCGCTTGGTGCTCTTGCGCTGGCCGTAACCGAAGCGGGTCCGCTTGCGCTTGCCCTGACGGTTGGCAGTGTTGACGCTGGTGACCGTGACGCCGAAAACCTTCTCGACGGCGATCTTGATCTGCGTCTTGTTCGAGTCCGGGTGCACCAGGAAGGTGTAGGTGCCCTCTTCGATCAGCCCGTAGGACTTCTCGGAGATCACCGGCGCGAGCAGAATGTCGCGCGGGTCGGCGATGGTGGTCACTTGCTTTCCTCCTGTGCAGACTCGGCCGGGCCGTGCACGAACGCGTTGAGCGCCTCGACGCTGAACACGACGTCGTCGCTGAGCAGCACGTCGTAGGTGTTCAGCTGGTCCGGCGCGATCGGGTGCACACCCTGCAGGTTCGCCACGCTCTTCCACGCGGTGACATCTTCGCGGCCCACCACGACCAGCACCTTCTTACGGTCCGACAGCTCGGCCAGGAAGTTCTTGGCGGCCTTGGTGGACGGCGTCTGGCCGGCGACCAGTTCGCTGATGACGTGGATGCGCTCGTTGCGGGCCCGGTCCGAGAGGGCGCCACGCAGGGCGGCGGCCTTCATCTTCTTGGGCAGACGCTGCGAGTAGTCGCGCGGCTGCGGGCCGTGCACGGTGCCACCGCCGGTGAACTGCGGCGCGCGGGTCGAACCCTGGCGGGCGCGGCCGGTGCCCTTCTGGCGGTACGGCTTCTTACCACCGCCGCGGACCTCGCCGCGGGTCTTGGTGGCGTGCGTGCCCTGGCGAGCCGCGGCCTGCTGGGCCACGACGACCTGGTGCATCAGCGCGATGTTGGCGGTCGCGTCGAAGATCTCCGCGGGGAGCTCGACGGTGCCGTTGGTCTTGCCGCCCGGCTCTTTCACCGGAAGCGTCAGGTTGGTCTTAGTGTCGGTGCTCATGCCCGGGCACCACCCTTCGCAGCGCTCTTGACGATCACGATGCCGCCCTTGCGGCCCGGGATCGCGCCCTTGATCAGCAGCAGGCCGTTCTCGGCGTCCACCTTGTGGACCGAGAGGTTCTGCGTGGTCACGCGGTCGTTACCCATCCGGCCGGCCATCCGCATGCCTTTGAAAACACGGCCAGGCGTCGAACATCCACCGATGGAGCCCGGCCGGCGGTGCACAGCCTGCGCACCGTGAGCGGCGCCCTGCCCCTTGAAGCCGTGACGCTTCATGACACCGGCGTAGCCCTTGCCCTTGCTGGTGCCGGTCACGTCGACGTAGGCACCCTCTTCGAAGACATCGGCCGACAGTTCCTGGCCCACCTCGAACGAGGCGGCGTCGGCGACGCGGATCTCGGCGACGTGGCGACGCGGGGTGACACCGGCCTTGCTGAACTGCCCAGCGACGGGCTTGGTCACCTTGCGCGGGTCGATCGCGCCGAAGGCGAGCTGAACGGCGGAGTAGCCGTCGCGCTCCTCGGTGCGGATCTGGGTCACGACGTTCGGTCCGGCCTTGACGACGGTCACGGGAACGACGCGGTTCTTCTCGTCGAACACCTGAGTCATGCCGAGCTTGGTGCCCAGGATGCCGGCCGCCGGCCTGTTCTTGTTGTCAGTCATATCTGCAATCCCCGTCACTGAATGTTGACGTCGACGCTGGCCGGCAGATCGATGCGCATGAGCGCGTCGACCGTCTTCGGCGTCGGGTCGAGGATGTCGATCAGCCGCTTGTGCGTGCGCATCTCGAAGTGCTCGCGCGAGTCCTTGTACTTGTGCGGCGAGCGGATGACGCAATACACGTTCTTCTCGGTCGGCAACGGCACCGGCCCGACGACGCGGGCACCGGTGCGGGTCACCGTCTCGACGATCTTGCGTGCAGACGCATCGATCGCCTCATGGTCGTAGGCCTTGAGCCTGATGCGGATCTTCTGTCCCGCCACGCTGAGTGTCCTTTTCTCCGCTTACGTTGTGACCCAGGAGCTTTCGCTCCCGAACCACCCTCATTTGCACAGCCCGAACACACGAAGACGCATCAGCCACCAACACGACCGGGGCGCACCCGATCCATCGCCGCTGTTCATCTGTCATGGTTCTTCCGGTCCACGCGGTCGGGCGTGTCGCCTCTCCGCTCATTCTTCGACCCCGGGCATATTTCACCTGTTGGGTCTCGGAACTTCGTCCCGGACGTACCCGCGCCGGACTCGACGCCGATACTCAGTGGGTCCTGCTCACCTACCGGCGATGGACACACACCACCGCTGCAGGCAACCCGAACAGTATGCCCGAGGCCCCCCACCCACTCCAAATCGGGGGTCGTCCGCCCCCGCGGACGCGCCGCGGCCCTGGTCGGACGGTACCGGACCGCGCGGCGGCGCGTCGAACTTACTCCAGAGTAAGGTGTTGCCATGACCACAGAGACCGCTACCTACCGCGGCTGGAAGAAGCTCCCCGACAACCGCCTCGGACATGCCCTGTTCTCGGTCGGCATGATCGCCCGCGTCCCCTACTTCGGCACCGTCGTGCCGAACGTCGTGCGGCTGGAACCGGGATTGTGCGAGGTCACCGCGCCCAAGTGGTTCGGGATCCACAATCACCTGGGCACCTTCCACGCGATCGCGGCCTGCAATCTGGCCGAGGTCGCGATGGGCATGCTGAGCGAGGCCACGGTTCCGACCACCCACCGCTGGATCCCCAAGGCGATGAACGTGCAATACCTGGCCAAGGCGGAATCCGGCCTGCGCGCGGTCGCGAAACTCGACCGGATTCCGGACTTCGCGACCCTCACCGAAGGGACGGAAGTGGTCGTCCCGGTGTCGATCTACGACAAACACGGCGTCGAGGTCGTGCACGCCGACATCACCACCTGGGTGACGCCGAAGTAGCCGATCGGCCCGGCTCAGCAGGGCGGAGGCGGCGGCGCGCCGGCGACCGCGGCCGTGATCTCGGCGATCGCGCGCGGATTCGACAGCAGATCGTTGTGGCTGACCGCCAGCGCCGGGCACCCGTCCTGGATCCAGATATTGCGATTGTCGCCTTGCGGATCGGCCAGCAATGCGGTCTCCGCCGGGGTGATCACCTCGTCGGTGCGGCTCGCGATCGCGGTGTAGCGGATCCCGTGCTCGGTTTCGCCGTGGGCGTTGAGCCGGGTCAATGTCGGCGTGCCCGGAACCTGCTCGGCGCCTGCGGGACCGAAGACCTGGGCCGCGGTCTGCTCGCCGTCCATCCCGATGGCCCCGTAGAACGGGAACATCTTCGGCAGGCCTTCGAAGGTCGAACCCCGGTAGGGCGTGCCGACTGTGACCACGCTGTCCACCACGCCCGGATGGCGGCGCACATACTCCCGAATCTCGGTGCCGCCGGTCGAATGCCCCACCATCTCGACCTTCGGCGCGCCGGTCACCCCGCGCACCATGGCGACGAACGCGGCCAGTTGCACCGCTTGCGAGCCGATATCGGCCACGCCGTAGACGACGTTGCCCTGTACGGCCGCGGCGACCGGGCCCAATCCCGGCCAGCCGGCCTCGGAGACACCGTTCAGTCCGAGCGTCGGCAGCGGTACCCGTCCCACATCGGCGGCGAAGACGCAGTAGCCCTGGCTGCGCAGCGCGGGGGCCAGCGCGCCGAAGCTGCGCTGGGCGTCGGTCGCCGCACCGTGCGCCAGGATCACCGGATAGGGCTTGTCACGGGTCGGGCGACAGGAGAAATCGTTCGCGCCGGCCAGCGGCGGAACGTCCATCGCGAAGGCGTGCGCTCGCGGCGCGCGGCCGGCCGCGACGGCGATCAGCGCGCACAGGAGCACGGAGATCGTGGCGAACCGCACCGCACTCATGGCAGCCCAGGGTAGCGGAAGGATTGCTCGCCGCCGTCCGGCCACACCTGGGCGCCCGGTGACGAATCAACGCCCTCAGCAGGGCGGGGGCGGCGTGCCCGCGACGGCGGCGGTGATTTCGGCGAGCGCGCGCGGATCCGACAGCATCGCGTCGTGGGCGACGACGAGGGTGGGGCATCCGTCCTGCAGCCAGATGTTTCGGTTGCCGCCCTGCGGATCGCTCAACAGGGCCGTCTCCGGAGGGGTGATGACCGTATCGTCGCGGCTGGCGATGGCGGTGTAGCGGATTCCCGGATGGGTCTCACCGTCGGCGTTCAACCGGTTCAGGGTCGGCGTTCCCGGCGCCTGTTCGGCTCCGGCGGGTCCGAAGACCTGCGCCGCAACCGCCGGCCCGTCCATACCGAGCGCGCCGTAGAAGGGGAACATCACCGGCAGGCCGGCGAAGGTCGATCCGCGATAGGGCGTGCCGACGGTGACCACGCTCGCCACCTGCCCGGGGCGGTGGCGCACGAATTCACGAATATCCGTGCCGCCGGTGGAATGGCCGACCATGACAACCTTCGCCGCTCCGGTCGCATCCAGGACCCGTGCGACGAAGGCACCCAATTCCGTTGCCTGCGTGGCGATATCGGCCACGCCGTAGATGCCGTTGCCCTCCACTGCCGCGGCCGCCGGACCCAATCCCGCCCATTTCGGATCGGGCACACCGTTCGCGCCCAGATTCGACAACGGCAGTCGTCCCACATCGGCAGCGAAAACACAGAAGCCGAGCCGGTGCAATTGCGGTGCGAGTACGGCGAAGCTGCGCCCGGCGTCGGTGGCTGCGCCGTGGGCCAGAATCACCGGATAGGGCTTGTCCGCGGTGGTCCGGCAGCCGAAATCGTTGGCGCCCGGCAAATACGGCACTTCGGCCGGGAAGGCCGCGGCCTGGGGCGCACGGGCGCCGGCCCAGGCGATCAACGCCCCCAGGACCAGCGCGAGTATCGCGCGCGCAGTGGGATTGCGATCGCCGCGCATCGGTTACAGTCCCAGGCCCGAGGCCAGCACCGGCCACGATTTCTTCAGGTCGTCCTGCCAGTAACCCCAGGAGTGCGTGCCGGTCGGCCGGAAGTCATAGGTGGCGGGGATGTTCAGCGAGTCCAGCCGTGCCTGCATGTTGTGGGCGCAGTAGTTCGTCGCCGATTCGATGATGCCGCCGAGCACGAGCTGATTGGCGTAACCCCATTCCCCGGGCAGCGAGTATTCGCCGTTCAAGGTGTCGTAGGGCCCGGGCAGTCCGCTGCCGTTCGCGATGTAGATGGCCTTGCCGCGCAGGCCCTCCGCGTGCACGTAGGGATCGTTGCCGACCCAGTCCGGATCGCCGGGCGGACCCCACATGTTCTCGGCATTGCCCCATCCCCACGTCTCGACCGTGAGCCGGACGAATTCCTGTCCGACCGGATCGGAGGTCTGCGCGCATCCGCTGTAGGAGCCGACCGCGGAGAACAGGTCCCCGGCGGTCGCTGCGAGCGCCAAGGTCGTGGTCGCCGACATCGAATAGCCGGCAATTCCGTTGCGGCCGTTGGCATCCAGATACGTGTTCAGAAGCGGCGGCAGTTCCTGCGTCAGGAAGGTGCGCCACTTGTTGCGCCCCAGGTGCGGATCGTCGCGCTGCCAGTCGGCGTAATAGCTGAACATGCCACCGATCGGCGTCACCACGTTGACGTTCTTGTCGGCGAGGAATTTCAGCGCATCGGTTTTCGTCGCCCAGGTCGAGCCGTCGAGACCGCCGCCGGCGCCGAGCAACAGATACAGCACCGGACGCGGGGCGCTCGTATCGGCGGCCCGCTGCACCTGCACTTCGATGTCCTGCCCCATCGCCGCGGAGTGCACGAACAACGACTGATGGCGCGGATCGTCGGTGCGGACCCGGACGATCGCCGAGTCCGAGCCGGTCGGACCGGGCGCCGGCGCGGGATCGGCCGCACCGTTCCCCTGGCACATCAGCAGGGCGGCGGCGGCCACCACCGCCGTACTCATCATCCGCGGCATGGATCTGTGCCGCGGAGCCCGCCCCGTGTCTCGAAACCTTCGCATATCGTTCTCCCTGGCCACCAGCAATCGGCGAGCACCCCCCGACGGCGCCCGTGGTCTCAGGTTATGAACTGCCCCAATGCATTTCACGACGCGAATTGCTACGCCACGAGTTTTCGGGGCGTAACATCTACGGCCCCCGCGGCGATGCGGGGCCGGGCTGGGAGAATGCGGCCATGAGTGCGCAGCATGTCCGTCGAGCCGATCTGTGCGTGGTCGGGCTCGGGCCGACCGGCCGTGCCGTCGCGCACCGCGCGATGCGGGCGGGGCTCGACGTGGTGGCGGTGGACCCGCGGCCCGAGCGGCTGTGGCCGCCGACCTTCTCCTGCTGGGTCGACGAACTTCCCGCGTGGCTGCCACACAGCGCGATCGCCCAGCGCATCGAGGCGCCCACCGTCTGGACGCAGACGCCGCATCGAATCGAAAGGCCGTACTGCGTACTCTCCAAGCCCGGGCTACGCGATGCGCTACCTCTAGACGATGCCACCGTGCTGGCCGGTCGCGCTACCTCTGTCGACGCTCATCGCGTCGACCTGCAGGACGGCAGCACGATCACGGCCGCCACGGTGGTGGACACCCGCGGGCTCGCCTCGCCGGGGGCGCGGCGCACCGCCAGCGCGCACGGCATCTTCGTCGACGCCGAACGGGCGGCGCCGATGGTCGGCGACGGCGAAGGGCTGCTGCTGGATTGGCGCGACGAGAACGGCGCGGGTCCGGACGAGCCGCCCTCGTTCCTGTACGCCGTCCCGCTCGGCGACGGCACGGTGATCTTCGAGGAGACCAGTCTCGGCCTGCGCGGCGGCATGCCGCAGCACGAACTGCGCCGGCGCACCCTGCATCGGCTCGCCGCGCACGGCATCCGGCTGCGCGGTGACGAGCCGTCCGAGGCCGCGCACTATCCGCTGGATCAGCCACCGCCGCCGATGCGTGGTTCGGCGCGCGGAAACGACCCGGTTCCGTTCGGCTCCCGCGGCGGAATGATGCATCCGTGCACGGGCTACAGCGTCGCCGATTCGTTCGCCCTGGTCGACTCGCTGGTCGATGCGGTGCGCACGGGTTCCGATCCGGTCGCGGCGCTGTGGCCGTGGCAGGCCCGGCTGGTGTACTGGATGCGGATGCGCGGCCTCTACGGCTTGGGGCGGTTGACCACCGCGCAGTCGATCTCGATGTTCGAGGCCTTCTTCACCGCCTCCCCGCGCCAGCAGCGGGCGCTGCTGTCTGCGCACGACGACTACGCGGCACTGGGCGCGGTGCTGTTCATGACGGTGTCGCGGACCTGGCCGTTCCGCTGGCGATACGACCTGGTCGGCTGGGCGAACCGCAACCGCTGGGTGGGCTACGACTATCCGGCGGCGACGTCGGACCGGACGCTCGACGCGGCGCTTCCGGAGGACGGGAGCGTGGGCGGCTAGCCACCCCGGCAGCGACGCCATCGAACACGCTCCGTGACCGAGTAGGTGGCCGCCTCCGCCCGAACATCTCCCCCACCGGCTACTTCAGCCACCGAGAGACGCTGTGGCGCAGCGCTCTCCGCGGCCGCTGGTTCGGCTCGAGCGTCCTAGTGCGCGAATACCGCTTTGCGCTTGCCCAGCATCGCCGCGGCACCCTCGGCGAAATCGGGTCCGCGCAGCAACTCGGCCTGCCCGGCCTTCTCGGCGGCGAGCGCCTCGTCCAGCGAGGCCAGCGCGGCGCGGTTGAGGGTGCGCTTGGTGAGTTCGAGGGCGCGGCGCGGGCCGTGGGCGAGTTTCGCCGCCACCGCTTCGACCTTCGCATCGAGTTCGTCGACGGGCAGGACCCCGGCCAGCAGCCCGCGCCGGTACGCCTCGGTGACCGGCAGCCGCTCCCCGAGCAGCGCCAGCTCCGCCGCCAGCGCCCGCCCGGATGCCGCGGCCACCAGCGCGGCGGCGCCACCGTCGGGCATCAGGCCGATGTTGATGAAGGCCTGCAGTAGATAGGCCTCCTCGCTCGCATAGGTGAAATCGGCGGAAAGCGCCAGCGCCACACCGATTCCCGCGGCGGCGCCACGCACCCGCGCGATGACCGGCACCGGCGCGTCGATGATCGAGCGGACCATGCGGTTCGCGCCGTCCATGGTCATCTCCGGTGTGATGCCCCGCTCCTTCTCGGCGGCCGCCGCGGCCAGATCGGCGCCGGTGCAGAAGTCGCCGCCCGCCCCGGTCAGCACGATCACGCGGATCGACGAATCCTGCGCCACGTTGCTCAGCGTGTCACCGAGAGCGATCATCGCGTCGTAGCTGAGAGCGTTCTTGCGACCGGGATTGTCGATGGTCACCCGCAAAACGCGATCGTCCCGCACGATGGTGAGGCCGGGGGTGTGGTCGTGATCGCTCATGGTTACTCCCAGGTGGGCCGCCGCCGACGGCGACGAGACGAGAATGATGGTTAACTTTGCGAATTGTGGTTAACTTATGTTGACTTGTCCGGCGCTGTCAACCAGTCGGCGCCGTCGACGAGCCGAAACGCAGAAGGAGAGGTGTATGGTCGCGGATCGCAGCGAGGCCGGGCTCGCATCCGCGCGACCGGGTACCACCACGACGCCCCGGCGTCGGCCGAAGAATCGCAAGGCACAGATCGTGCGGGTCGCCGCCCGCGCCTTCAGTGAACGTGGCTATCACCCGGTGGGCGTCGCCGAGATCGCCGCCGAGGTGGGCATCTCGGGACCGGCGCTGTACCGCCACTTCGCCAACAAGTACGCACTGCTGGTGGCCGCCGCCGAGGCCGGCGCCCAGCAACTGCTCGACGCCGCCAAGGCCGCCGACGAACCCGGGCTCGATCCGAAATCGCGCCTCACCGCGCTGATCCGCGCGCTGGCCGAGCACACCATCGATGTCCGCCGCGAGGGCGGGTTGTACCGCTGGGAGCGCCGCTACCTCGAGCGGGAGGACCGCGCCCGCATCCGGGTGATCTACGACGAACTGCAGGATCTGATCGAATCCGCGGTCGCCGCGCTGCGACCGGATGCGCCGCCCGCCGATGTCGAACTGCTGGCGACCGGCATGCTGGGCGTGATCGGCAGTATCACCGCCCATCGCACCGCCCTGTCCAACGCGCGGCTCACCGATCTGATCCTCGATATGTGCTGGTCGCTCCTGCACACCGAACTGCCGCCGCTGCCGGATCCGGCGGCCACCGGGGCGCCGGTGCGCGGATTGCCGCTGAGTTCCAAACGCGAACAGCTGCTCACCGAGGCGATCCGCATCTTCGGCCGCCAGGGCTATCACGAGGCCAGTATCGAGGAGATCGGCGCCGCGGTCGGGATCAACGCGTCCAGCGTCTACCGCTATTTCGCGAGTAAATCCGATCTGCTGGCCGCCGCGTTCCACCGCACCGGCGAACGCGTCGCGATCGCGAATTCCGAGGCGCTGGCGGAGGCGACCAGCCGCTCCGACGCCGCGCTGCGCATCGCCGCCCGGTTCGCGCGGCTGACCTTCTCGACGCCGGAGATCCTGCCGGTCTACTTCGCCGAATTCTCGAATCTGCCCGCGGCCGAACAGCAGAAACTGCGTTCGGTGCAGCGTCAGAACGTGCTCGAGTGGGCGCATCTGCTCGACGACGACCCGGCCGAGGCGCGCTGCCGCGTCCATGCCGCCATCGCCCAGGTGGTCGATGTCGGGCGGCGGGTGCGCTTCGAGAATCGGCCGGAACATGTCGCCCGGGTGTGCGCGCTGATGGAAGCGGTTCTGCTGGGCTGGAATTCGCCGCCCGAGACGGCGCAGGGCGAACCGGTCCAGGCGTAGCCGCTCCAGGCCTAGCGATCCAGGCGGGGCGGCCGCGGCTAGAAGCGGCTGTGACGAATCCGGAAGATCGCCCGGGTCAGCCGCAGATGGCGCGGGTGCCGGTCGAAACTCGACAGATCCACCGGCGCCCGATAGCGCTTCTCCGCGATCGCCAGCGTCCGGCTGAATTCGCGCAACCCGGCCTCGCCGTGCGTATGTCCCTGCCCGTACTCGCCGACACCGCCGAAGGGCAGGGCCGGATTGGCGGCGTAGGCCATGGTCGAATTCACCGTCACCACACCGGTTCTGATGCGTTCGGCGAAGTCGGCGACGCTCCGCACGTCGCGGGTGAACACCGAGACCGCCAGTCCCTGATCGGCGGCGTTGATGCGGTCGATGGCCTCGTCGATATTCGCCACCCGATTCACGATCAGCACCGGCCCGACCGCCTCCGCGGTGATCGCCTGGCTGTCCTCGGGCACGTCGGTGAGCACGATCGGCTCGATATACGGTTCGCGAATCGATTCCAGACCGCCCACCACAGCCCGGCCACCGCGCGCGATCGCGTCCTTGACCTGACGGCGGACCACGTCGACCTGGGCATCCATGATCATCGGCCCGTAGGAGGCCTTGCGGTCGCCGCCGGGACGCAGCGAACGCGCCCGGGCGACGACCCGTTCCAGGAACGGTTCGTAGACCGAGTCCGCGACGTAGGCCCGCTGGATACCGGCCGGGCTCTGCCCCGCGTTGGACATGGCACCGAACACCGCCGCCTCGGCCGCGGTGTCGAGTTTGGCGTCGACGTGCACGATCATCGTGCCCTTGCCGGCCTTCTCGACCACGACGGGCGTCAGGGTGGGTGCGCACAGTTCGATCACCTCGCGCGCACCGGCCTCCGAGCCGGCGTAGGCGATCTTGTCGACCCGAGCGCGGCACAGTTCGGCACTGGTGGCGCTGGTTCCCGTGATCGCCTGCAGGACGGGTTTGTCCGGCGCCAGTGCCGCCCAGCTGTCGGCCAGCCACACGCCGACACCCGGGGTGAGCTCACTGGGTTTGAACACCACCGCGTTGCCGGCGGCCATCGCATAGGCGATCGAGCCCATCGGCGTGAAGACCGGATTGTTCGGGGAGCCGAGCACCCCGACCACGCCCAGCGGCAGATAGCCCACCGACGCGCGCTGATTGCGGGTGAGCCAGGTCGAGGCGAGTTTGCTTCGCCCCAAAAGCTTTTCGGCATTGCGCGCGGCCCAGTTCAGATGTTCCACGGCGAGCATGATCTCGATCGCGGCATCGACGCGCGGCTTACCCGACTCGGTGCAGATCAATTCGGCCAGCTCGCCGGCATTGCGGGCGATACTGCGCTTCCATTCCAGCAGCCAGCGCTTGCGCCCGGCGAATCCGATTGCCGCCCACCAGGTCTCGGCCGACCGGGCGGCGCGCACGACGTCGGTGACCGCGGCCGCGTCCAGGATCGGATATTCCCCGATGAGCTCGCCGGTGCGTGGATCGTGGGACTTCAGCATCTCGGCCATTGGCCACCCTCTCGCCGGCGGAGACCTCGGCAGTCGTTCGACGTGCGCACCAGCAGCGGGCGGGCGACGATGCCGCAGGAGGGTGCGGACGAATCGGATACCGCTCCCCTGGTCGTCAGACTATGGTGCCCTCCGGGCGGGCGACAACAACCGCGAACATCCTACGAACCACCCGGTCCGCGTCCGGACCAGCGACAATGGTGATCGGTGCCGGTTGGACACCGGAAGTGTGACCAACGCCACAGATTACGGGCGCTGCCGCATTTCGACTTCACCACGTTTCAGATCGCGGTAGAACCTACCGCGATGGAAAAATTCGGGACCGCGAGCGGCATCCCGAGCTCGCGGCACCGACAGCCGCGCAGCCGGACGAAGTAACATCGCGCCCGGTGGAAGGTATCCATCAACCGGGACAAAGATCAGCGTTCCGGACAATCCGGTCGCGCCCCGGCCGATAGTGGAGAGTTGATGCCGAGTTTGGACAACGCAGGATCACACACACCGCGTGAGGATTCGGGCGCTACCGACGCGGCAGCGTCTCGGACAGGTACCGACGCGGCAGCGTCCCACGCCGACAGCGGCGCGGCAGCGTCCCGGGCAGGTAGCGGCGCGGCAGCAACGCGGGCCGGTTCCGACGCCACCGGCGGTACCGATACCGCGGTGCGCGTATCGGGTGCCGATCCGGCCGTCGTGGTCGACGATGTGCGCAAATCCTTCGGCGAGGTGCAGGCCCTGCAGGGCATCAGCTTCACCGCCGCCCGCGCCTCGGTGCTGGGCATCCTCGGACCCAACGGCGCCGGCAAGACCACCACGGTCAAGATCCTGTCCACCCTGCTGCGACCGGATTCGGGCAGCGCCTCGGTGGCCGGGCACGACGTGGTCGCCGATGCGGCCGGGGTGCGGCGTTCGATCATGATGACCGGGCAGTACGCGGCGCTGGACGAGAATCTCTCCGGCCGCGAGAACCTCGAACTGTTCGGCCGGCTGATGGGTCTGCCCAAGAAGGACGCCCGCCGCCGCGCCGACACCCTGCTCGAGGAGTTCGACCTGGTCGGCGCCGGTAAGCGCGCGGTCCGGCACTACTCCGGCGGTATGCGCCGCCGCGTCGACATCGCCTGCGGGCTCGTGGTGCGCCCGGAGGTGGTCTTCCTCGACGAGCCGACCACCGGCCTCGATCCACGCAGCCGCCAGGGCGTCTGGGATCTGGTCAACGCGCTCAAGGAGCAGGGCATCACGGTGCTGCTGACCACGCAGTATCTCGAAGAGGCCGACGTCCTCAGCGACAACATCATCGTCATCGACAAGGGCACCGTGATCGCCGAGGGCACCGCCGACGAACTCAAGGAGAAGACCGGCGGCAGCTACTGCGAGGTGGTCCCGCTGGATCCGACGCAGCTGCGCAAGGCGGTGACCGCCCTCGGGGAGCTGGTACCCGAGGCCCTGCGGCACGAATTCGCCGGCGACCGGATCTCCATTCCGGCCCCCGACGGGGCGAGCACCCTCGCCGAGGCGGTACGCCGCCTCGACGCCGCGGGCCTCGAACTGGCCGATATCGCGCTGCGGCGGCCCTCGCTCGACGACGTGTTCCTGTCCATCACCGGTCATTCCGGCGGACATCAATGAGCGCGCCGGTGGCCGCCGAGGCCCGCCTCTTCGCGCAGATGCCCGAGGCGCGGATCTCCAGCTTCGCCCAGTGGCGGGCGCTGACCGGGCGGATCGTGCGCACGATGGCGACCAAGGGTGAACTGGTCGTCGCGGTGATCACGCCGCTGGTGTTCACCCTCGGGTTCTATCTGCCGCTGCGGTATGTGATGCAGTTCCGCGGCATCGACTACGCGCAGTTCGTGATGCCGATCATCGTGCTGCAGACCATGTCGTTCACCATGATGTCGAATGCGCAGATCGCGGCCTTCGAATCGATGACCGGTCTGCACACCCGCATGCAGACCATGCCGATCGGGCCGATGGTTCCGCTTGTCTCCCGCATCTGCGCGGGCGTGGTGCGTTCGGTGACCTCACTGATCGCGGCCTCGATCTTCGGATACATGATCGGTTTCCGGTTCACCGCCGGACTCGGACAGGCCGTGCTGTTCTGCGCGTTCTCGCTGGCCGTCGGGACCGTGCTGGCGATCGGCGCGGACGCGCTGGGCAGTTTCACCAAGAGTCCGGAGGCGCTGAGTCAGGCGCTGACGCTGCCGACGCTGATTCTCGGCATGCTCTCGTGCGGCTTCGTGCCGGAATCCGGATTCCCGGCGTGGATTCGTCCGTTCGCCCGCAATCAGCCGGTCTCCCAGTTCTCCTTCGCCCTGCGGGATATGGCCGCGGGCGGCGTGAGCTGGCATGTGCTGTGGGTGCCGCTGGTGTGGTTGATCAGTCTGACGGCGGCCTTCGTTCCGCTGGCGGTGTGGGCGAGTGTGAGGCGATCGTGAGCAGTCTGACCATCGATGCCACCGAGGCGTCTCCGGAAACTGTCGGCTGGAAGACGCCGCTGCCGAGGGTCGCGGCTCGATCGGAGCGGTCGGTCGCGACCTGGGCACGGCACAGCCTGATCCAGTGCAAACGGTTGCTGATGGTGTGGGCGCGCGACCCCGCGACCACCATTCAGACGCTGATCTACCCGGCCCTGACCCTGCTGATGTTCCGGATCGTGCTCGGCGATTCGATCACCGCGGCCACCGGCATGCCCAGCGTCTACGGCACGGTCCCCCTGATCACCCTGGTGGCGGCGATGTCCGGAGCGGTGGTCAGCGCGCTGGGCTTCAAGACCGAGAAGTACACCGGCCTGCTGGGCCGCTTCTGGACGATGCCGATCCACCGGGCCGCGGGACTCACCGGGCGACTGCTCGCCGAGGCGCTGCGCGTCCTGGTGACCACGCTGTTCGTGATCGCGGTCGGCGTCTGCATCGGCTTCCGCTTCTGGAACGGTCCGCTGGCCTCCCTGGCCATGATCGGCATCCCGGTGCTGTTCGGCGTGGGCTTCGCGGTGATGGTCACCGCCCTGGCCACCGTCTCCGAGGGCGTGATGCTGGTCAACATCGTCAGCATCATCAACACCCTGCTGATGTTCTTCAACTCCGGCTTCGTCCCGGTCTTCGCCTACCCCACGTGGTTGCAGAAGGTCGTCGAGAACCAGCCCATGAGCACCGCCATCGACGCGATGCGCGGACTCTGCTGGGACGGCCCCGTCGCCGAACCCCTGTGGAAGACCGTCGCCTGGGTGCTCGGCATGATCGTGGTCTTCGGCTACCCGGCCGTGCGAGGCTACCGCCGCGCCGCAGAGACGGGCGCATAAGGCCGCGACGGCGAGGGCGATCAACGAACCGCGAGAAATTCCAGCGCTTTGGCGATGGCCGGAATCTCCACGACTGCACCGGTGGCGACGTCCACGACCAAGCTTTCGCAGTAGTCCGTGTCGACTCGAAGTCGCACGCCGTTGAACGCGAGAAACATCATGCACGCCAACCATGCTGTTCGCTTGTTGCCGTCGATGAACGGATGATTCCGAGACAACGACTGGAGCAGTGCTGCCGCCTTCTCGAACAAGCCGGGGTAGACCACCACCCCGAACGCACGAGTTTGTGGTCGGTACACCGCCGACTGCAGTAATCCGATGTCCCGCACCATCGTCCGGACATCGCCCGTTACCCGATCCGCGATCATCAGGACGTCCTCCAGATCCACGTAGACCACGGAATCCTCGGAAAGGTCGGTCACTTCAGCCGATCCAGAAGTTCGGCCCAGCGGCCCATTTCGACGTCAAGAATTTCACGTGCCCGATCGCGATGGTCGTGCCGCGCGACATACTCGGCCACAGCCTTGTTGATCATCGTATTGATGCTGATGCCCTCTGCCTCGGCCTGTCTCTTGACTGCCGCTTCATTGTCATCGGTGAACCGTACGTTGATCGCCACGCAGGAATAGTACCAGTCTGGTACCACGGTCCGGCTGCGCGCACGCTGACAGCCGGCGCCGACTCCGGCCGCATCGGATCAGCCGACTGACGCCGGGCGGGCGCAGCCGCGTAGTTCGCCGATGTAGGTGGTCATGGCGTCGCGGTTGCGGGTGAGCAGGTCGATGCGCTGGGTCAGGCGGTCGCGCTGATGTTCGAGGGTCGCGATGATTTCCGGTGTGGCGTCGGCGAAATGAATGTCGCGCGGATCGTCCAGGCAGGGCAGGATCTGCTTGATGATCCGCGTGGGCAGGCCCGCGTCCAATAGTCCGCGGATGTGCAGGATCTGATCGACCAGGCGCTCGTCGTAGTCGCGATAGCCGTTATCGCAGCGGCGCACCCGGATCAGTCCCTGCTCCTCGTAGTAGCGCAGCAGCCGCCGGGAGGTATCGGTCCGCTCCGCCAACTCACCGATTCGCATATGCTCTACCTCACAACGACTTTCGGTTGACCTTCACATCTATGTCAAGGTCCGACGATACCGGCATGAGCACGGACATCACACTGTACGACTACTCCCCGATCACCGAGCGCGAGCCGATCCACTGGCCCGACGGTAAGCGAGTCGCGTTCTACGTCGGCCTCAATATCGAACATTTCTTCGTCGACCTGCCGGGTACCGCGACCTACGAGGGCACCACCGCACTGACGCCGGACGCGCTGAACTACGGCTGGCGCGACTACGGGCCGCGGGTGGGCATCTGGCGCCAGATCCAGCTGCTCGACAAATACGGGATCCGCGCCAGCGCGCTGCTGAATTCCGATGTGGGCGAACGGTATCCGCAGATCATCGCGGCCGGGAAGGAACGCGGCTGGGATTGGCTCGCGCACGGCAGCAGCAACAGCCACCTGCACACCGGACTGTCGCTGGAGGAGGAGCGCCGCGTTCTGACCGACATCGTCTCGACCATCGAGAAGACCACCGGCCGCCGGCCGCGGGGCTGGATGGGTCCCGGGCTCACCGAAACCTTCCACACGCCCGGGCTCCTGGCCGAACTGGGGCTGGAATACGTCCTCGACTGGACCAACGACGATCAGCCCTATCGGCTGAATGTGCCGGGGATGCTGAGCGTTCCGTATTCGGTGGAACTGAACGACATCGGCATCTTCGTCAGCAAGGGGCTCACCGGCCCCGATTTCGTCCGCATGGTCCGCGACCAACTCGACCAGCTCTACGCCGACTCCGCCGACAGCGGCCGGGTGCTGGCGCTGGCCCTGCACCCGTTCGTCACCGGTCAGGCGTTCCGGCACCGCTATCTGGACGAGGCGCTCGAGTACGTGGTGAACCATCCGGGCGTGTGGGTGACCACCAGCGACGAGATCGCCGCGCACTATCGGCGGACGACGGCCGCTAGCGACCGGCCACGGTGAGATAGATCAGCAGCAGGTTCAGCGCGCTGATCACGGCGGCGATCAGCCACGCGGCCACGGTGGTCGCCCGTCGATTGGCGTCCGCGCCCATCAGGCTGCGATCACCGGTGAACCGCACCAGCGGGATCAGCGCGAACGGGATGCCGAAGGACAGCACCACCTGCGAGACGATCAGCGCGCGGGTCGGGTCCACGCCGGCGGCGAGGATGAGCAGAGCGGGAATCAGGGTGACCACGCGGCGCAACAGCAGCGGCACCTTGCGGCGCAGCAGCCCGTCCATGATCATCGCGCCGGCGTAGGCGCCCACCGAGGTGGAGGCCAGCCCGGAGGCCAGCAGTGCCACGGCAAGCAGCAGCGCGGCCCAGGGGCCGAGAACCTCCCGGACCGCGGCGTGGGCGGATTCGATCGAGTCGACATCGCGGCCGCCGAGCGTGGCGGCGGCCATCAGCAGCATCGCGAGATTGACCGCGCCGGCGATGATCATGGCCAGGCCGACATCCATCCGGGTCGCGCGCAGCAGGCGACTGCGGCGCGGGCCCGGCTCGGTGCGGCCGTGCCGGTCGCGGGTCAGGCCGGAGTGCAGATAGATGGCGTGCGGCATGACCGTGGCGCCGATCATGGCGGCCGCGAGCAGGACGCTCTGCGCCCCGTCGAAACGCGGCACCAGCCCGCCGGCCACCCCGGCGGGCGAGGGCGGCGAGATCACCACACCGGCCAGGAACCCGATCGCGATCACCGCCAGCAGGCCGATGATCACGCGCTCGAACGGCTGTTGCCCGCGGCGGTTCTGCACGGCCAGCAGGGCCATCGACACCACGCCGGTGATCACGCCGCCGAGCAGCAGCGGCAGGCCGAACAGCAGGTTCAAGGCGATCGCGCCACCGACGACTTCGGCGAGATCGGTTGCCATCGCGGTCAATTCGGCCTGACCCCAATAGGCCAGCCGGACCGGGCGCCCGGCTCGTTCGCGCACGATCTGCGGTAGCGAGCGGCCGGTCACCACCCCCAGTTTCGCCGACAGGTACTGCACCAGCGCGGCCATCACATTCGCCATGACGACCACCCACACCAGCAGGTAGCCGTACTGCGCGCCGGCGCTGATATTGGAGGCCACATTCCCGGGATCGACATAGGCGATCGCCGCCACGAAAGCCGGGCCCAGCAGCACCACGAGCGAACGCAGCCGATTCCGGCGCGTGGGCCCGACCTCGACGGTGATCGCATTCATGAAAAATAGTTTACGGCGAACCGAACTTATTAGTGAGACAGCCCCCGGAAAATGGCGAATCCGCCCCGATCGCGACGGCGATCGAGGCGGATTCGGTGGTTCGTTCGGGGCAGTCAGATGCCCAGACCGCGGGCCAGCACCGGCCACGAGTCGAGGAAGTCGTCGTGCCAGTAGCCCCACGAGTGGGTGCCGGAGTTACGGAAGTTGTAGGTCGCCGGAATGTTCAGCGAGTCCAGCTTCGTCTGCAGGTTGTGGCTGCAGTAGTTGGTCGCGGCCTCGATCACGCCGCCGATGACGAGCTGGTTGCCCAGACCGTAGGCGCCGGGCAGGGCGTAGGGGCCGTTGAGGGTGTCCCACTGGCCGGGCAGGCCGTTACCCGAGGAGATGTACAGGTTCGCGCCGCGCAGCTGATCGGCGTGCAGCAGCGGGTCGTTGTCCTGCCAGGCCGGGTTGTCGTCGTCGCCGTACATGTTGCGCACGTCGCCGCCGCCCCAGGTGTTGACGGTGAGCTTCACCGCTTCGCGGCCGACGTCGGTGCTGCTCTCCGCGCAGCCGGAGTAGGCGGCCACCGACTTGTACAGACCCGGCTTGGCGATCGCCAGGTTCAGCACCGAGGTGCCCGAAGTTGACAGGCCCGCAATGGCATTGACGCCGTTGGTGCCCAGCGCGCCGTCGATCAGCGGAGGCAGCTCCTCGGTGAAGAAGGTCTTCCACTTGTTGCGGCCCAGGTTCGGGTCGTCCTTCAGCCAGTCGGTGTAGTAGCTCCACTTACCGCCGATGGGCTGCACGACGTTGACGTTCTTGTCGGACAGGAAGCCGTTGACGATGTCGGTCTTCTTCTGCCACGACGCGTCGTCCTCGCCGCCGCCCGCGCCGTTGAGCAGATACAGGGTCGGGCGCGGCACCGACGCGTCGGCGGGGCGCTGCACATCGACCGGGAAGGTGCGGTTCATCGCCGCCGAGTGGACGTACAGCCGGATGCTGCGGTCGTCCTTGTAGGTGGCCTTCTCGATACGCGATCCGTCGGGCGACTGCGGGTCGGCCAACAGGGACTTCGAGGCGATGACCGGATCGTCCGCCGAGGCGGACGTTGCGCCGACTCCGGCCACGACGCCTGTGAGGACCCCGGTGGCCGCGAGCACGGCAGCAGCTCTCAGGCCACTACGCCGGAAGTGTCGACGAATCAATGTTCACACCTTCGCTATCTGCTCGAATTCGGTTTCAGCTCTTCCGTGGGGCGCCCGGCGAGGCGCCACCCCGGACGGTCGAGAACTCGCCCGACCCTACGGCCTATCTAGTCGTCTGACCAGACCGGTCCGTTACGTATGCGCCGCCCCATCATGCCGGAGACGACCCGTCCGGGCGAGGACCGCCCCCGCGCGCCAGTACCTGTGCCAGCACCGGACCGAGTTCGGCCAGCGCCGGCGGCGAGGTCATCTGGTCGTGCGAGACGCCGACCGGATGATCGGCGATCTCGCCCTCGACATAGGGCCGCCAGTTCTGCGCCGCCGTTTCGTGGCCGGCCGCGCTGAAATAGTCCAGGCGGCCACGATATACGTCCGGCCGATGTTCGGCGATCAACTCCGCCGAGCGCACCGCGCTGCGGTAGATACGGCGTACCCGGTCCGGCGTCAGCACGGCCATATCCGGCGGGATGGTGGCGTGCAGGGCGGCCACCGCCTCCTCGCTGAGGTCGTGGATGTCGCCGTTGCCGACCAGGGCCTCCGCGCCGATCCCGATCTCCGCCAGGGCTTCTCGGATCGCGGTCCGGAAATCGGCGACGTCGATCTCGGCGTGGCTGTCGAGCATGCTCACCGAGCCGACCCGCTCGCCCGCCGCCTGCAGGGTGGTCGCGACGGCATGGGCCAGCACACCGCCCAGCGACCAGCCGAGCAGGTGGTACGGGCCGTGCGGCTGCACCGCGCGAATCTCGGCAACATAGCGATCGGCCATCTCCTGCAACGATTCCGGCAGGTAATCGTCCTCCGACAGCGCCGGCGACTGCACACCCAGAATCGGCCGGTCCGCGACATACCGGGTCAGACCCGCGTAGCACCAGGACAATCCGTACATCGGGTGGATGCAGAACAGTGTGTCGCCCTCGCCCTGCGCGCGGATCGGCAGCAGCACACCCAGTGCCGCATCCGATTCCAGGTCGTAGTCGTGCTCGTCGCTCATCGCCGCGACGATGCGCTGCGCGAGTGCGGCGACGGTGGATCCGAGGAAGAACCACTGCACCCGGACCTCGACACCGGTGAGCGCGCGCAAGCGGCTCACCGCACGGGTCGCGACCAAGGAATTGCCGCCCAGATCGAAGAAGTCGTCGTCCAGGCCGACCCGGTCGGCGCCCAGCACCTCGGCGAAGACGGAGGCGATCGCCTCCTCCAGCGATGTCGACGGCGCCCGGTAGGGGCGTCCGGAGAACTGCGGCACCGGTAGCGCCTTGCGATCGAGTTTGCCGCTGGCGTTGAGCGGCAGCGCGTCGAGTACCACCACGGCCGCCGGAATCATATACGCGGGCAACGATTCCCGCGCGTAGGCCAGCAACTCGGCCTCGTCGATCGCGCCCGCGTCGGGCACCACGTAGGCGACCAGGCGGTCACCCGACGAGCTGCGCACGAGCGACACCACGGCGTGGCGCACCGGCGCGAAGCCGGCCAGCACCGCCTCGATCTCCCCGAGCTCGATGCGCTGACCACGCAGCTTGATCTGGAAATCGCTGCGGCCCAGGTATTCCAGTGCCGCGCCGGCGCCGGTTTCGCGCCAGCGCACGATATCGCCGGTGCGGTAGAGCCGCTGCCCGCCCTCGTGGGCGACGAACCGTTCGGCGGTCAGCGCCGGTGCGCCG
Source organism: Nocardia sp. 852002-51101_SCH5132738 (assembly GCF_001665695.1). Lineage (NCBI taxonomy): Bacteria > Bacillati > Actinomycetota > Actinomycetes > Mycobacteriales > Nocardiaceae > Nocardia > Nocardia sp. 852002-51101_SCH5132738. The sequence continues at coordinate 86,115 of NZ_LZML01000201.1, forward strand.
AGATATCCGCGGGCCAGCTGCACACCGGCCACGTAGAGCTCACCGGGCGAGCCCGGCGGCACCGGCCGCAGCTGCCGGTCCAGCACGTACACCCGGGTGTTGGCGACCGGTGTGCCGATCGGGACCGCGACGCCGTCGCTGTCGCCGGCAGGCCAGGCCGTGACCACGGTGGCCTCGGCCGGGCCGTACCAGTTCACCAGCTCCGTGTCCGCGAGCGTGGCGCGGAATCGCTGCGCGGTCTCCCCCGACAGCGCCTCACCGGCGGCGAACACCCGTCGCAGCGACGGATAACCGCGCGTCACCGCCGCATTCGCGGCCGGGTCCAGGAACGCGTCCAGCATCGAGGGCACGAAGTGCACGGTGCTGACCGAGCGCTGTTCGATCACCTGCGACAGATACGCCGGATCGCGGTGGCCGTCCGGCTCGGCGATCACGATCGCCGCACCGGTCTGCAACGGCCAGAACAACTCCCACGTCGAGATGTCGAAGGTGATCGGCGTCTTGTGCAGGACGACGTCGCCGGTGTCGTGCGGATAGGTCCGCTGTGCCCACCGGAACTGGTTGGTCATCTGCCGGTGCGTGATCACCACGCCCTTCGGCCGGCCGGTCGAGCCGGAGGTGTGGATGACATAGGCCACCGCATCCGGATGGACGTACGGGAATCGCAGCGCCGCAACCGATTCCGGTTCGCCGTCCAATCCGGAGATATCGACGACCGGGACTCCGCTGTCGGTGGCGAAGCCGTCGCGGCCCGTGGTCAGCACGCACACCGGACGGGCGTTGGCCAGCACGAACTCGTTGCGTTCGGCCGGGTGATCCGGGTCGACGGGGACATAACCCGCACCCGTCCGCAGCACCGCGTAGATGCCGACCACCAGGTCGATCGAACGCCGCATGGCCACGGCCACCAGCGAATTCGGTTCCACTCCGCGGCCGAGCAGTTCGGCGGCGAGGGCACGCGACCGCAGATCCAGCTCGCGGTAGCTCAGCGTCACGTCGCCGAAGTGCAGCGCCGGCGCCTGCGGGGTGCGGGCCACCTGCTCGTCGAACAGGCTCAGCAGGGTCGCCTGATCGCGCAGCTGCGGCACCTCGATGGCGTTGCGGGCCTCCAGTGCGGCGCGCTCGCCGTCCAGCAGCGCGTCGACATCGGCGACTCGAGCCTGCGGTGTATCGGTGAAGCGACCGATGAGCGCCGCGAGCCGCTGCGACAGCGCGTGCGCCGCCGCTTCGTCGAAGACGTCGCGCAGATACTTCAGGCTGATCCGGAGCTGGTTGTCCAGCACCACGATCACCGTCACCGGATAGTGCGTGCCATTGACCGCGCCGATGCCGGTGACGTGCATACCGTCGATCGAGCCGACCCGGTCGAGTCCGTCGCGATCGACCGGGAAGGATTCGAACACGACCAGCGAATCGAACAGCCCTTCCACTCCGACGGCCTGCTGGATATCGCTCAGGCCCAGGTAGTGGAAGTCCAGCAGCGCCGCCTGTTCGGCCTGCAACTGGCTCAGCAGTCCGGCCAGCGTGTCGGTGGCGCCCAGACGCACCCGCACCGGAATGGCGTTGAGGAACAATCCGACCATCGTCTCCACACCCGGCAGCGCGGGCGGGCGCCCGGATACCGTGGCGCCGAAGACGACGTCGTCGCGATCGATGCTGCGGCCGATGAGCAGACCCCACGCCGCCTGCACCACGGTGTTGACCGTGACACCGAGCCGGGCGGCGAGCCGGGTCAGCTCGGTGGTGTCGGCGACCGACAGCTCGAAGCCGATTTCGCCCACACCCGCGGAGATCTCCCGGCTCGGGTCGACCGGCGCCAGCGGTGTCGGCTCGGTGATCCCGTCCAGCGCCCGCTGCCATTGCGCCCGCGCGGCGGCCGCATCCTGCGCGATCAGCCAGCGCAGATAGTCACCGTAGGATCCGGCCGGCGGCAGCTGCCGCGACCGCGCGCCCACCGCGTACAGCGTGAGCAGATCCTGCATGAGCAGCGGCGTCGACCAGCCGTCGATGAGGATGTGGTGGCTGGTGACGAGCAGCCGGTAGGCGTCGGCGCCGAGCCGGAACAGGGTGAACCGCAGCAGCGGCGCCCGGTCCATCGCGAACCGCCGGCCGTAGTCGAGTTCACACATCCGGACCGCTTCGGCCTCGGCGGCCTCGGGTGCCAGATCGGTGAGATCGATACTGCGCCAGGGGACGTCGACGTGATCGAGCACCACCTGCACCGGATTCCCGGCGGCATCGGCGGCGAAGGCGACCCGTAGGTTGTCGTGCCGGTCCAGCACGGCCTGTGCGGCCGCGCGCAGCCTCCGCTCGTCCACGGCACCGCCCAGATCCAGGGTGAACTGGGTGATGTAGACGTCGGTCGAGGTGTCGGCCAGCAGGGCGTGGAACAGCATGCCCGACTGCAGCGGCGTCACCGGCCAGACATCGGCCAGATCCGGGTAGTCCTGCGACAACTTCGCGATATCGGCGGTTTCCAGGCGGACCAGTTCGAAGTCGGACACGGTGAAACCGCCGGCGTCGGCGTGGGTTCCGTGCTCGGCGAGGCCGCCCAGCGCACGCACCCACAGTCCGGCGAACTCCTTCACCTGGTCGACGGTGAAAACGGCTGCCGCGTAATCGAATCGCGCGAGCAGTCCGTCCTCGGTGGCGTCGACGGTGATGTCGAGCAGCAGGTCGGCCGCGGGCAGGTGCGGATACGGCCGGGCCGGACGCAGATCGCGGTAGCGGAACGCGGTGCGGCCCTGCGGTGCCGCGGCCAGCGCGGACGCGGTGTCGGGGTTGAGATACCGCAGCAGACCGTAGCCGACACCCGAATCGGGCACCCCGCGCCGCAGTTCCTTGATCTGCGCGATGGCGTCGCCCGCGGCGCGGTTACCGAGCAGCGCCTGCTCGACATCGATATCGGTGAGGCCGACCAGCAGCGGATAGGTGGAGGTGAAACCACCGACCGTACCGGCGGATTCGGCGCCGGCGACCGCACGGCCGTCGGCCGCCAGCCGCACCACGGTGCCGATCAGATCACCGGCATCGGCACGGGCGCCCCGCTCCTGCGCCAGCGCGAACGCGGTGAGCAGCACATCCTCGATGGTGGCGTGATAGGCGTGCGCGACCGCGTCGACGGCGGCCGCGCCCTCGGCGGTGATGACCAGCGAGACACGGCCGCGCGCCGCCAGATCGATGCCCTCGACCGGAGCGTCGGCGGGTGCGGCGGCGAGATGACGCTGCCACCAGTCGAGCTGCGCCACGGTCTCGGCCGCGACGGCACTGGCCGCGAGCGCGCGACCCACGCCCAGCGGACCGGCATCGACGGCCGCGGGCGCGGAATGTCCGCCCGCCCACGACTCCGACAGTTCGTCGACGACGATGCGCCACGAAGTGTCGTCCACCACCAGACCGTTGGCGGCCACGACCAGACTCGTTGCGGCGCCCGCGGATTCCCCCGGGTCGGAGGGCGCGATCAGCGCGAAGGCGATGGTGCGCCCGTCGGCCGGATCGAGCTCCTGTGCCAGCGATCGCACCGCCAGGTCGACGGCGTCGGGGCCCGGCGCGAACTGCCGCAGGATCGCCGGGACGGGAGTTTCCGGAATCACCAGGGCGCCGGCCTCGACATCCAGGCGAGCCGACAGGACGGCATGCCGGTCGAGTACGCCGGTCACCGCCGCACGGATCCGCTCGGGATCGCAGTCGGCCGGAATATCGAGGGCGATCGCCCGGAGTTCGCGACCCGAGGGGTCGAGTTCCAGCGCGCGAATCGCGGCCGGCGGCAACGGCATCGGCCCGGACTGCTCGGCGGCGGCCGGCGCCTCGACGGTGGCCGCGCGGGCCAGCGCCTCGACCGTGCGCGCGGTGAACACGTCGCGCGGGGTGAAGTGCACACCGCGCGCCCGCGCCCGGGACACGACCTGGATGGAGACGATGCTGTCGCCACCGAGGGCGAAGAAGTCGTCGTCCACGCCGACGCGATCGACGCCCAGTATCTCACCGATCACCTCGGCGACCACCTGTTCGGTGGCGGTCTGCGGTGCGCGATAGCGCTTGGCCTCCAGGACCGGTTCCGGCAGGGCCTTGCGATCGAGTTTGCCGACCGGGGTCAGCGGAATCTCGTCCAGGACCACGATCGCGGTCGGAACCATGTACTCCGGCAGCCGCGCGGCGAGTTCGGCGGTCAGCGTCTCGGTATCCAGCGGCAGACCGGCGGCCGAACGCACATAGGAGACGAGAATCGTCGTGCCCGTGGCGGTGCGATGCCCCACGGTGACCGCGAAATCGACACCGGGCTGATCGATCAGCGCACTGTCGATCTCGCCCAGTTCGATGCGCAGGCCGCGGATCTTGACCTGGAAGTCGTTGCGGCCCACATATTCCACCACCGGCTCGCCGCGACGCCAGCGCACCACGTCACCGGTGCGGTAGAGCCGCTGCCCGGGCGGGCCGTACGGATCGGCGACGAACCGGGCGGCGGTGAGGCCGGGCCGGTCGTGGTAGCCGCGGGCCAGCTGGATGCCGCCCAGATACAGTTCGCCGGCGACGCCTTCGGGCACCAGCCGCAGCCGCGAGTCGAGGATCAGCGCCCGCATGCCGCGGATCGGCCCGCCGATGGTCACCACGTCACCGGGCGAGAGCGGATCGCTGATGTTGGTCATGATCGTGGTCTCGGTGGGCCCGTACCCGTTGTGGAACCGGCGGCCCGAACCATCCGGCGCGCCACCCCATTTCGCGACCAGATCGGCCGGCACGGCCTCACCGCCGGCGACGATGGCCTGCATCGAGGCCAGCGCATCCGAATCCAGCGAGGCCAGGACCGACGGAGTGAGGAAGGCGTGCGTGACCCGCTGACCGCGGATCACCTCGGCCAGTTCCTCACCGCCGAAGGTGCGTGGCGGCACGATCACCAGCGCCCCGCACGCGCCGATGGCCAGCAGCAACTCCAGCATCGAGGCGTCGAAGGACGGCGAGGCGAACGCCAGCGCCCGCGAATCGTGATCCAGCCGGTAACGCTCCCGCTGTTCGGCGCTGAAGTTCGCCAGACCCGCATGGGTGACCACGACGCCCTTGGGCAGACCGGTGGAACCCGAGGTGTAGATGAGATAGGCGGTGTTGTCCGGGCGCAGCGGGACCAGGCGTTCGGCATCGGAAACCGGTGCGCCGGACAGGGAATCGACCTCGTAGGCGAAGTTGGGATCGTCGAGCACGATCCAGCCGCCGGCGGTATCCGGCAGGTCCGCGACCTCGGCCCGCACGGTGACTCCGAGGTCGGCGCGGCAGTCGGCGACCATGTGCGCGATGCGGTCGTACGGATAGGTCGGGTCGATCGGCACGAACGCCGCACCCGACTTGGCGACCGACCACAGCGCCACCACACCCTCGAGCGAGCGCGGAATGGCCACCGCCACATGCTTGTCCGGCCCGGCGCCCAGTTCGATGAGCCGGCGGGCCAGTTTGGTCGAGGCCAGATCCAGCTGGGCATAGGTGAACGCGCGCCCGCCCACGACGACCGCGGGACCGTCCGGATTCGCCGCGACCGCGGCCGCCATCAGATCCGGCAGCGTGGCGGGCGCCACCGCGGGCAGTCCGGTGCGAGCGGCGAGATCCTCGGTTTCGGATCCGACCAGGATGTCGAGATCGCCGACCGCGATATCGGCGTCGCGCGCGACCGCGGCGAGGATCCGGCCCAGCCGCCGGCCGAAGTCGACGACCGTGTCCCGGTCGAAAAGATCGGTGGCATAGGTGAACTCGCCGAAGATGCCGGCTTCGCCGCCGGCTCCGGTGCGCTGTTCGCGCAGCGTCAGCAGCAGATCGAATTTCGCGGTGTCGGCGGCCGGATCCAGGGCGGTGAAGCTCAGGCCCGGCAGTTCGAAACTGGTTGCGGCCAGATTCTCGAACGACAGCGCCACCTGGAACAGCGGATGCCGGGCGGTGGAGCGCTCCGGGTCCAGCGCCTCGACCAGCCGCTCGAACGGCACGTCGGCGTGGGCGAAGGCGCGCAGATCGGTTTCCCGGTTGTCGGCCAGCAGTTCGGCGAAACTGCGGCCCGGCGCCACCCGGCTGCGCAGTACCAGTGTGTTGACGAACATGCCGATCAGATCGTTGAGTTCGGCTTCACCGCGGCCCGCGATCGGCGCACCGATGGCGATGTCCTCGGTACCCGACATGCGGGCCAGGAAGACGGCCAGGGCGGTGTGCACCACCATGAACACCGTGGAATTGTGCCGCTGCGCCAGTGCGGTGAGGCCGGCGTGCACCTGCGAATCGACGGCGAAGTCGACCTTGGCGCCGGCGAAGCTCTGCACCGCGGGCCGCGGCCGGTCCGCGGGCAACCGCAGCTCGTCCGGCAGGTCGGCCAGTTCCTGTGTCCAGTAAGACAATTGGGCGCTGACCAGGGATTCCGGATTGTCCTCGGCGCCCAGTGCGGCGCGCTGCCACAGCGCGTAGTCGGCGTACTGGATCGGCAGCGGCGCCCACGAGGGCGCCTGTCCGGCGGCCCGGGCCACGTAGGCGGTCATCAGATCCCGGGTCAGCGGGCCCATCGACCAGCCGTCGGCCGCGATGTGGTGGGCGACGAAGACGAGGACGAACTCGCTCGCCGAGAGCTGGAACAACCGGATCCGGAACGGGATCTCGGTGGTCACGTCGAATCCGCTCGCGACCTGACGCCCCACCTCGTGGGCCACCCGCTCCTCACCGATCTGCACCGGCTCCAGGTCGATGCTCACCGCGCCCGGCGCCAGCACCTGCTGCACCGCGCCGCCGGACTCGGATTCCGGATAGATGGTCCGCAGCACCTCGTGCCGGGCCACCAGATCCGCGACGGCCTGCCGCAGCGCGGCCACATCCAGCGCACCGGACAGCCGGATGGCGACCGGGATGTTGTACACCGTTGCGGCGGTGTCGAATTGGTTGAGGAACCACATCCGCTGCTGGGCGTAGGAAAGCGGAACGGCGTCCGGACGCGGACCGGCGACCAGCGGCAGCCGCGGCCGTTCGGTTCCGGTGCGCTCCACCCGGGCGGCCAGTGCACCCACGGTCGCCGCCTCGAACAGCGCGCGCACCGGCACGCGCACCTCGAGCGCGGCGCCGATCCGCGCGGCCACCTGAGTGGCCAGCAGCGAGTTACCGCCGAGGGCGAAGAAGTCGTCGTCCAGGCCGACCCGGTCGATCCCCAGCACCTCGGCGAAGGTGCCGGCCACGATCTCCTCCACCGGAGTCGAGGGCGCACGGAAGGCGGTGGTCTCGAATTCCGGCTCCGGCAGGGCCTTGCGGTCGAGTTTGCCGTTCACGGTGAGCGGCAGCGCGTCGAGGACCACGAAGGCCGCGGGCACCATGTAGTTCGGCAGCGCCGAGGCGAGTGCCGACTTCACCTGTGCCACATCGAGTTCCCGGTCCGCGGAGACCAGATACGCGACGAGCCGATCGCCGGTGCGCGGGTCGGACTTCGCCACCACGACCGCCTGGGCGAGCTGCGGCAGACGCAGCAGCGCCGCCTCGATCTCCCCCAGTTCGATGCGGAAACCGCGCACCTTGACCTGGAAGTCGGTGCGGCCGCGATATTCCAGCTCACCGTTCGCCGTCCAGGCCACCAGGTCGCCGGTGCGGTACATGCGCGAACCGCTGCCGAACGGGTCGGCCACGAAGCGATCCGCGGTCAGATCCGCCCGCCCGAAGTAGCCGCGCGCCAGCTGCGCACCGGCCAGATACAGCTCACCGGAGACGCCCACCGGCACCGGGTGCAGGCGCGAATCCAGCACGTAGACACTGCTGTTCCACTCGGGTGCGCCGATCGGCACCGACAGTTCGTCGGCCGCGCCGACGCGGTGCGCGGTGATCGAGACCGCGGCCTCGGTCGGACCGTACAGGTTGTAGAGCTCGACCTCGGGATGGGCGGCGGCGAACCGCTGCGCCAGCGCCGCGGGCAGCGCCTCACCGATGGCGAGGACTCGCCGCAGCGGGCTCGTCGCCTCGGGTGCGGTATTCGTCCGGGCCTCGGTGAGCAGGGCGTCCAGCATCGACGGCACCACATGCAGCGTGGTGACGCCGGTGCGCCGGATCAGATCGTTCAGGTAGGCCGGATCGCGATGTCCGTCGGGCGCGGCGATCACCAGCCGTCCGCCCGACACCGCCGCGGACCAGAACTCCCAGACCGACAGGTCGAAGGTCGCGGCGGTCTTCAGTAGTACCGCGTCGTCGGCGCGGAGATCGAATTCGGCCGTCTTCCACACCAATTGGTTGACGATCGCGCCGTGCGGCACCGCGACGCCCTTGGGGCGGCCGGTCGAACCGGAGGTGAAGATCACGTAGGCCGTGTGCTGCGGCAGCAGCGGTGCGATCCGGTCGGCGTCGGTGACCGGCCGCGCCGACAGGCCCGACAGATCCAGCTCGTCGAGGCGCACCACGTCCTCGCGCGCCGCGGACCGGCCGGAATCGGCCAGCGCGGGCATGGACTGCGAGCGACCGCGCCAATCCCGGGTCGCCGCGGCGGCTGCCGAGGGTGCGGTACGTCCGGGCAGGTTCGGAATATCCGAGGAGGTCAGCACGCACACCGGGTCGGCGGAATCGAGGATGTAGCCGACGCGTTCGGCGGGCTGATCCGGATCGAGCGGCACGTACGCGCCACCGGCCACCGAGACGGCGTACATCGCGACCACCAGATCGACGCCGCGCCGCAGGGCCAGCGCGACCCGAGATTCGGGGCCGACGCCGAGCGAGATCAGATGCCGGGCCAGGCGTTGGACGCGCTCGCCGAGTTCGCCGTAGGTGAGCTCGGCGGGCGTACCGCCGAACTGCTCGTCGGCATCGGCCGTCAGGGCCACCCCGTTCGGCCGTGCGGCGATCGTCGCCGCCAGCAGTTCCGGCAGCGTCGCGGCAGCGACCGGATGCGACGCGCCGGTCGCGGCACGCTCCAGCTCGGCCCGCTCGGCCGAGGTCAGGATGTCGAGATCGCCGACCGCAGTGGTGGCCTCGGCGACCACCCCGGCGAGCAGCAGCGACAGCCGCTCGACGATCGATTCGGCGGTCGCGGCGTCGAACAGATCCGTGGCGTAGGTGAGGAAACCACCGATGCCGTCCGGATTTCCGTCCGCGTCGTACGCATCGGCCACGATCAGATGCAGGTCGAACTGGGAGACGTCCAGATCGGCGTCCACACCGGCGACGCTCAATCCGGGCAGTTCCAGTTCGGTGCGCGCCAGGTTCTGGAACGACAGGCCCACCTGGAACAGCGGGTGGTGCGCGGTGGAACGCGGCGGGTTCAGCACCTCGACCAGCCGCTCGAACGGAATGTCGGCGTGGGCGAAGGCCTGCAGATCGGTTTCGCGCTGGCGGGCCAGCAGCTCGGTGAACGGCTCGCCGCGCTCGACACGGGTCCGGAAGACGACGGTGTTGACGAACATGCCGATCAGATCGTCGAGTTCGGCCTCACCGCGACCGGCGACCGGACTGCCGACGGCGATGTCGTCGCCGCCCGACAACCGGGCCAGCAGCAGCGCGAACGCCGAATGCACGACCATGAACAGCGTGGCGCCGTGGGCGCGGGCCAGCTCGACCAGGCCCGCGTGCACCTCGGGCGCGATCCGCACGTCCACGCGCGCACCGGCCAGCGTCGCCACCGGCGGACGTGGGCGATCGGTGGGCAACTCGAGCACGTCCGGCAGGCCGGCCAGCTCGCGCTGCCAGTACGAAATCTGCTGGGCGGCAATGGAATCCGACTGCGACTCCGAGCCCAGGACGGCACGCTGCCACAGCGCGTAATCGGCGTACTGCACGCGCAGCGACGCCCAGTCCGGCGCGGCGCCGCAGGTGCGGGCGGCGTAGGCGGTCATCACGTCGCGCACCAGCGGGCCCATCGAGGACGCGTCGGCGGCGATATGGTGCACCACCACGGCGAGTACGTATTCGCGTCGCGAACCGGGGGCGAGGTCGGAGATCTCCAGTAGCCGCACCCGCAGCGGAACCTCGGAGGTGACATCGAAAGGCGTTGCGGCCAGGGCATATACCGCATCGGCGACCGCGGCGGCGGCGGTGCGTTCCGGCCGCAGGCCCAGCCGGGTGTCGGCCGGCAGGATCACCTGGACGGGACCCTCGGGAGTCTCCGGGTAGACCGTGCGCAACACCTCGTGCCGCGCGACCACATCGTCGAGGGCCGCGCCCAGCGCCTCCACATCCAGGCTGCCGGTCAGCCGCAGCGCGAAGGGCAGGTTGTAGGCGGCCGAACCGGAATGCACCGCCTCCTCGGCGGTTTCGGCCTGGTCGAAGCGGTTGAGGAACCACATGCGCTGCTGCGCGAGCGAGAGCGGCAGCTGTTCCGGACGCTCGATCGAGCCCAGTTCCACGCCGCGCCGGATGTGGGTCTGGGAATCGAGGGTGGCGGCCAGTCCGGCCACCGTGGGCGTCTCGAACAGCGACCGCACCGGCACGCGGCCGCCGACCGCCGCACCGAGCCGGGCCACCACCTGCGTGGCGATCAGCGAATTGCCGCCGAGGGCGAAGAAGTCGTCGTCGGCGCCGACCCGTTCCAGGCCGAGCACGGAGCCGAAGACCTCGGCGACGATCTCCTCCACCGGAGTACTCGGCGCCCGGAATTCGCGGCTGCTGAAAGTGGGTTCGGGCAGCGCCTTGCGGTCGAGTTTGCCGCTCGGATTGAGCGGGAAGGCGTCGAGAACCACGACGACCGCCGGGACCATATAGGCCGGAAGCGAATCCTTCACGCCGTTGCGCAGGCGCTCGGGATCGAGGGTGGTGCGCGGCTGGGCGACGACATAGGCGACCAGCTGATCGCCCAGTGCCGAGCCCATCACCAGCGCGACCGCCTGGCTCACGCCCGGCAGCGCCAGCAGTGCGGTCTCGATCTCGCCCAGCTCGATGCGCTGGCCGCGGAACTTCACCTGGAAGTCGGTGCGGCCGATGTAGTCGAGCCGCGCGGGCCGGGTCTCGTCGGCGTCACGCCACAGCACCAGATCGCCGGTGCGGTACATCCGCTCGCCGTGGCCGAACGGGTTGGCCACGAACCGGTCCGCGGTCAGGTCGGGGCGGCGCACATAGCCGCGGGCCAGCTGGTCACCCGCGAGATACAGCTCACCGGGCACGCCCACCGGCACCGGACGCAGGCGGCCGTCGAGCACGTAGACGCGAGTGTTCCACTGCGGCAGGCCGATCGGCACGGTCGGCCGGTCGTCCTCACCGACAGGCCAATACGTGACCGACACCGCGGCCTCGGTGGGCCCGTACAGGTTGTGGATGCGCGCATCGCACACCGCGTGCACGGCATCGGCGGTCTCCGGCGGCAGCGCCTCGCCGATCACGAAGATGTCCTGCAGGCTCGGGCAGCTGCCCGCCGCGATGTGCGCGGCGAAGACGGTGAGCATCGACGGGACGAAGTCGGTGACCGTAACCCCGTGCGCAGCAATGGTTTCCGCGACGTACAGCGGATCGCGATGGCCGTCGTGGGTGGCCACGACCAGCTCGGCACCCGCCCGCAGCGGCATGAAATAGCCCCACAGCGAGACGTCGAAGGTGGTCGCCGTCTTCTGCAGATAGACGTCGCCGCTGCCCAGCGGGTAGGCGGCCAGCATCCACTCGATCTGGTTGTTGATCGCGGCATGCGAGACCGCGACGCCCTTGGGCCGGCCGGTGGAGCCGGAGGTGAAGATGACGTAGGCCGGATGGTCCGGCCGCACCGGCGCGAGCAGTTCGCCGGGCCGGATCGGGCTCGGATCGAAGCCGCCGAGATCCATGGTGTCCAGCCGCAGCACCGGAATCCGCGCGGGCACCGCGACGGTATCGGCGACGGTGGTCACGACGCAGACGGGTTGTGCGGTATCGAGGATGTGCGCGATGCGGTCCGCCGGATGATCGGGGTCCAGCGGCACGTACGCACCACCGGCTGCCACGATCGCGTACATGCCGACCACCAGATCCAGCGATCGGCGGATCGCCAGGCCGACCAGGGCATCCGGGCCGACACCGCGCGAAATCAGCAGGCGCGCCAGCTGATTGACCTGCGCGTCGAATTCGGCGTAGGTCAGCTGCGCACCCTCGTAGGTGACCGCCACCGCATCCGGATTGCGCAGCGCCGTGCGCCGGTAGCCGTCGAGCAGCAGCTCCGGTTCGACCCGGTGGGCGGTGTCGTTCCAGTCCTGCAGGATGCGCAGGCGCTCGGCCGGATCGAGCAGCTCGATATCGCCCACGGCGGCCGCCGGATCGGCGACGATGCCCTCCAGCACCCGCACCAGCCGGTCGGCGTAGGTGGCGACGGTCGGCTCGTCGAACAGATCCAGCGCGTAGGTGAACATGGCCGATACGCCGGCCGGGGCACCGGCGTCCGTTCGCGGTACGGCGGTGAGCTGCAGATCGAATTTCGCCACCGCACCGTCGAATTCGACCGTTTCGGCGACCAGTCCGGGCAGCCGCAGCTGCGGCTTCTGCATGTTCTGGAAGAACAGCGCGGCCTGGAACAGCGGGTGATGCGCCTGCGACCGCACCGGGTCGAGCACCTCGACCAGGCGCTCGAACGGCAGCTCGGCGTGCGAGAAGGCGCCCAGATCGGTGTCCTTCACCGCCGCCAGCAGTTGCTCGACCGTCGTCGCGGCGTCGATGCGGGTGCGCAGCACCAGGGTGTTGACGAACATGCCGACCAGCGCGTCGAGTTCGGCCTCACCGCGCCCGGCCACCGGGGTGCCGATGGTGATGTCGTCGGTGCCGCTGGAGCGGGCCAGCAGGATCGCGAACGCCGCATGCACCACCATGAACAGCGAGGTGCCGGTGCGCTGGGCGAGTTCCTCGAGCCGGGCGTGCAGCTCGGGCGCGATGTCGAAGGTGTATTCCGCGCCGCGCCCCGAGGCGATCTGCGGGCGCGGCCGATCCGCGGGCAGATCCAGCCGGTCCGGGATGCCGGCCAGGGTGGTGCGCCAGTAGTCGATCTGCTGGGCCGCAAGGGAGTCGGGATCGTGTTCGTCGCCGAGCAGCGCCCGCTGCCACAGCGCGTAGTCGGCGTACTGCACCGGCAGCGGCTGCCAGCTCGGCCGGGCGCGGTTGCGCCGGGCGAGGAAGGCGGCCAGCAGATCGCGCATGAACGGCGCCACCGAGGCGCCGTCGGCAGCGATGTGGTGGACCACGACCGCCACGACATGATCCTCGGGCGCCAGTTCGGCCACCGCGATGCGCAGCGGCACCTCGGCGGCCACATCGAATCCGGCGAGCAGATAGCCGGCCAGCCACTGCGGCAGTTCGTCCTCGGTCACCGGCTTCGGCGCCAGATCCGGAACCGATTGCGACGCGGGCAGAATCACCTGGTGTCCGGCGCCGTCCGCGGACGGGTAGACGGTGCGCAGGGTTTCGTGGCGTTCGACGACATCGGCGACGGCCGCCTGCAACGCCTCCACGTTCAGCGCGCCGGTGAGCCGGATCGCGAACGGAATGTTGTTGGCCGCTGATTCCGGATCGAACTGGTTGAGGAACCACATCCGCTGCTGGGCCAGCGAGAGCGGAATGCGTTCCGGACGCGGCATCGGCGCCAGCGCCAGGCGCCCGCCCGCACCCTTCAGCGGTTCCAGCCGCTGTGCCAATTCGGCGACCGTGGCCGCCTCGAACAGCAGCCGGGCCGGTACCCGCGCCGAGATCTGGGCGCCGAGGCGGCCCGCGACCTGAGTGGCGATCAGCGAGTTTCCGCCCAGTTCGAAGAAGTCGTCGTCGGCGCCGACCGGTCCGGGCGGGTCGAGCAGATCGCTGAAGACGGCCGCCACCATCTCCTCGAGCGCACCCGAGGGCGCGCGGAATTCGCGGGCGGCCAGGACCGGTTCCGGCAGCGCCGCGCGGTCCAGTTTGCCGACCGGGGTCAGCGGAATCGCGTCCAGGACCATGATCGTCGTCGGCACCATGTGGGCCGGAAGACTGTGTCCCGCATGCTCGCTCAGCTCGTCGGTGTCGACCTTCGCACCTTCGGCGGCGTGCACGTACGAGACGAGAATCGTGGCGCCGCTGTGCAGGGTGTGGCCGACGGTGACGGCGAAGTCGACCGAATCGTGGGCGGCCAGTACCGCGTCGATCTCGCCGAGCTCGATCCGGAAGCCACGGATCTTGACCTGGAAGTCGTTGCGGCCCAGATACTCCAGTTCACCGGCGGCCGTCCAGCGCACCAGGTCACCGGTGCGGTACAGCCGCGAACCGTTGGCGTCGAAGGGATTGGCGACGAAGCGCGCCGCTGTCAGGCCGGGGCGCAGGTGGTAGCCGCGCGCCAATTGCGCCCCGGTGATGTACAACTCGCCGACCGCGCCGCGCGGCACCCGCGCCAGCTGTTCGTCGAGCACGTATTCGGTGATGTTGCGCACCGGCGCGCCGATGGTGACCGTCTCCCCCGGCACCAGCGGCGCGCTGATGTTGGTCATGATCGTGGTCTCGGTCGGGCCGTACCCGTTGTAGAACTCGCGGGTGCCGCCCTCGATCGCGATCGCCCAGCGCCGCACCAGTTCCGGCGGGCAGGCCTCACCACCGGCGACCACGACGCGCAGGTCGTCCAGTCCGGCCGGATCCACCGAAGCCAGGGCGGCGGGGGTGACGAAGGCGTGGGTGACCCGTTCGCGCCGCAGCAGATTCGCCAGCTCGTCGCCGCCGAGTACCGACGGCGAGGCCACCACCATGGCCGCCGCACCGCCGATGGCCAGCAGCAGTTCCAGCACCGAGGCGTCGAACGAGGGCGATGCGAAATGCAGGGTGCGCGAGTCGTTTCCGACCCGGTACCGCTCGCGCTGTTCGTCACAGAAACTCGACAGCCCGGCCTGGGTGACCACGACACCCTTCGGCTTGCCGGTCGAGCCGGACGTGTAGATCACGTAGGCCGGATGTTCGGCCCGCAACGGCCGCAACCGATCGGCATAGGTGACCGGGTCGCCGGAGAACTCCTCGAGCCGCGCGGCGAAATCAGCGGTGTCGACGGTCAGCCACTCCACCGAATCGGGCAGGTCCTCCCGCACCGGCGACACCGTGAGACCCAGTTTCGCACCGGAGTCGGAGACCATGTGCGCGACGCGATCGGCCGGATAGTTCGGATCCACCGGCACGAATCCGGCGCCGGTCTTGGCCACCGCCCACACCGCGACCACCGATTCCACCGACCGGGGAATACCGACGGCGACCAGATCCTCCGGGCCGATGCCGCGAGCGATGAGCAGCCGGGCCAGCCGGGTCGAACGCTCGTCGAGCTCGGCGTAGCTGAGTTCGGCCAGCGTGGTGGTGGCATCGGCGAACACCAGGGCCGTACCGGTCGGATCCGCCTCGACCGCGGTGGCCATGAGCTGGGGCAGGGTGGTGACGCGTGGCCGGCGGGTGCGTGTCGGCCGGACCCGAGCGGGGCGCGTCATGCCGTCACTTCCAGCGCGTACTGTCCGCTGACCACCCGTACCACCTATCTCATCCTGCCTGTCGTCGCCGCATGCGCCTGCACGCAGGCCACCCTTGTCCATCGATTCCGGCCGCGGCGGGCGTTACTTTCCCGCGATCGTGCCACCGGTTGCTCAGCGAAGCACATTGTCCGGCAGCAGTACCAGCCCGGCTGAACCGAAGGCCGCCGGCGCCGGCCCGTCCTCGAGCACCACGGCCCGCAGGTCTTCCAGCGGTTCCGGATCCAGCCGGTCCAGACCGGCACGATCGGTGAACAGGTGGGTGACCCATTCGTCGGCGAGCCCGTCGGTGCCGACCTCGGCCGGCAACACCATCGACGCACCGGTCGTCCCCGCGCCGACCACCTCGAGCAGGGCGGCGATACCGTCGGCCCGGCCCTGCCGGAAGGTGCGAGATTCGAAGTCCAGCTCGGTGCGGGCCCGCAACCGGTCGACCGCGGCGGCCAGCGCGTCGTAACTGTGGGTGCCCTCCGCGCCGACGAAGGCCGGATCGGCGCCGCGCAGCGCCCGGGTGCGGTTGGCGTAGGTCACCGGCCGCGCCGACTCACCCGCGATCTCGGCGGCGACCGCCGCATCGTCGAGGACCAGCCAGTCGATACCGTTCGGCCCCGCCTTCGGGCGGGCCGCGGCCACGGTGACGCCGGTCTTGATCTCCAGCTCCGACGGCAGTTCGCCGCCGTCGACGACCGGGACCAGTGCGGCACCGGCCTTGAGCACCGCCCAGGCCGCGACCGCCGACTCGATACCGCGCTCGAGCCGCACCGCGACCCCGCTACCCGGGCCGCAGCCGCGACCGATGAGGGCCCGGGCCAGCCGGGAGGAGCGGGCGTCGAGCTCCTGATACGAGACCGCCTCCTCGCCCCAGGCCAGCGCCGGCCCCTCGGGGTCGTCCTCGACGGCGGCGGCCAGCGCCTGCGCCAGCGCGGTGCCGACGGTGGAGCCGGTCTCGGCCGGTTCGGTGCGGGCCGCCTCGACCACAACCTCCGACTCGTCGTGCAGGTCGATCGCGCCGAGCAGGATCTGCGGGTCGGCGGCCACCGCCGCGAGGATGCGCTCGAATCGATCACCCAGGGTGCGCATCGTCGCGGGATCGAACAGTTCCCGCGCGTAGGTGAAGACCGTGACCAGTTCCGCCGGTGAGCCGTCGGATTCGTGGCGCGGCTCGACCGTGACCTGCAGATCGAACTTCGCCGCCACGGCATCGGTGTCGAGTGCGGCGATGGACAGGCCCGGCAGTTCCAGCGACGGCTGCTGCGTGTTCTGGAACGACAGCACCACCGTGAACAGGCTCTGCGCACCACCTCGTCCCGGAGCCACCACCTCGGCGACCCGTTCGAACGGGATATCGGAGTTCGCGAAGGCCGCCAGATCGGTGTCGCGGGCGGTTTCCACCAGCGCGTCGAAGGTGTCGGTGGTGTCGACACCGGTGCGCAGCGTCAGCGTGTTGACGAACATGCCGACCAGATCGTCGAGTGCGCGCTCGCCGCGGCCCGCGATCGGCGTGCCGACCACCACATCGGCGGTACCGGACTGCCGGGCCAGCAGCACCGCGAGCGCGGCGTGCACCACCATGAACAGCGACGAATTGTGTTCTCGCGCAATCCGGACCAGGCCTTCGTGCACCGTGGCCGGGATCGCGAAACCGATCGATTCGCCGCGCATCGACGGCACGGCCGGACGCGGATGATCGGGCGCCAGCAGCGCCGAACCGGACACCCCGGCGAGCCGATCCCGCCAGTAGGCGAGCTGCTTCGCCGCCACCGAATCCGGATCGTCGTCGGTGCCGATGGCCCGGCGCTGCCAGATCGCGAAATCGGCGTACTGGACTTCCAGTGGCGCCCAGCCCGGTTCGCGGCCGCCGGTGCGGGCCACATAGGCGGTCATCAGATCGCGGGCCAGCGGGGCCATCGAGGAACCGTCGCCGGCGATGTGGTGGATCACCAGCGCCAGCACCTGGTCGGACCCGCTGCGCAGCAGCAGGGCGCGCACCGGAACCTCTTGGGTCACATCGAATCCGGTCGCCATGAGCGCGGCGATGCGGTCGATCGGCTCGGCGGTGTCCTCGACCGGCAGGCCCTCCGGCAGCGCCTCGCGGACCGAGAGGATCTCTTGATACGGCAGCCCGCCCGGACCGCCGGCGGGGTAGCGGGTGCGCAGCACCTCGTGCCGCTCCACGACATCGGCGACCGCCTGGCGCAACGCGTCCACATCGAGATCGCCGGTGAGCCGGATCGCCAGCGGAATGTTGTAGCCCGGCGATTGCGGATCGAGCTGGTTGATCACCCACATCCGCTGCTGGGCCGGCGACAGCGGAATCCGCTCCCCACGCGCGGCAGGCTCGAGGCGCGGGCGCACCGCACCGGCGGCCGCGCCGGGCACGATCCGCGCCGCGAGGGCTGCCACGCTCGAGGCCTCGAACAGCTCCCGGACCACGAGGTTCGCGTCGAGCGCCTCGTTGATGCGAGCCACCGCACGGGTCGCGAGCAGCGAATTGCCGCCGAGGGCGAAGAAGTCGTCGTCGAGGCCGACGCCGGTCGTCTCCGCACCGGCGACACCGAGCAGATCGGCGAACACGTCGGCGACGGCCTGTTCGATCGGCGTACTCGGCGCCCGGAAGGCGGCCGCGCTGACGACCGCCGGTTCGGGCAGGGCACGACGATCGAGTTTGCCGTTCGGGGTCAGCGGCAGCGCGTCGAGCACGACCACCACGTCGGGCACCATGTAGCCGGTCAGGAAGGCGCCGACCTCGGCGCGCAGCGCGAGCGGATCGAGCGACGAACCAGCCTCGGGCACAACGTAACCCACCAGCCGCTCACCGGAGTGCTCTGCGGTGCGGACCATCGCCACCGCCTGCGCGACACCGGTGCAGCGCAGCAGCGCGGCCTCGATTTCGCCGAGTTCGATGCGGAAGCCGCGCAGCTGCACCTGCTGATCGCTGCGTCCCGCGTATTCCAGCGCGGCCTCGCCGTCGAAACCGGCCCAGCGGCCGATATCGCCGGAGCGATACATCCGGGAACCGGGCGCACCGTACGGATTGGCCACGAACCGCGCCGCGGTCAAGCCCGGACGGCCGAGATAGCCGCGCGACAGTTGTTGTCCGGCAATGTACATCTCACCGGCCACGCCGACCGGCGACGGATGCAGCCGGTCGTCGAGCACATAGGTCTCGAGGCCCGGCAGCGCCCGGCCGATGACGCTGGCCGGATGGTCGGCCAGACCCTCGTCCAGCGCCAGGAACGACACGTGCACGGTCGTCTCGGTGATGCCGTACATGTTCACCAGCTGCGGGGTGGTGGAGCCGTGCCGCTCGTACCAGCGCGCGAGCTGACGCAGATCCAGCGCCTCACCGCCGAAGACGATGTAGCGCAACGCGAATTTGGCCGCGACCGTCACCGCGGCGTCACCGGTGTGGCTGTGTGCCGCGCGGTCGGCCTCGGCGAGCTGATAGAACGCCGAGGGCGTCTGGTTCAGCACGGTGACTTGCTCGCGAATCAGCAACTCGCGGAACAGCTCCGGCGATCGCGAGGTCAGGTGGTCGACCACCACGACCGCACCGCCGTTGGCCAGCGAACACCACAGTTCCCAGACCGAGAAGTCGAAGGCGAAGGAGTGGAACAGCGTCCACACGTCGGTTTCGT
This sequence comes from Nocardia sp. 852002-51101_SCH5132738, assembly GCF_001665695.1. Taxonomy (NCBI): domain Bacteria; kingdom Bacillati; phylum Actinomycetota; class Actinomycetes; order Mycobacteriales; family Nocardiaceae; genus Nocardia; species Nocardia sp. 852002-51101_SCH5132738. Next base: position 105,142 of record NZ_LZML01000201.1, read on the forward strand.
CGAAGTCGAACAGCAGCTGGGTGTTGGCGAACAGTTCCAGCACGTTGCGGTGGGTGACGCCGACCCCCTTGGGCACACCGGTGGAGCCCGAGGTGTAGATGACGTAGGCCAGATCGGCCGGTCGCAGCGGGGCGAGCCGCTCGGCGTCGGTGATCGGACCGCCGGCGAAGTTGCCGGTCTCCTCCAGCAGCACCGTCGCCAGGCCGGCGGCGGGCACCGCCTCCCGCAGCTCGGCGGTCGTGAGCACACATGCCGGCGCGGCGTCGCCGAGCATGAATTCCAGCCGCTGCACCGGATAACCGGTGTCGATGGGCAGATAGGCGGCACCGGCGAGGAGCACGCCGAGCAGCGCGACCGGCAGTTCCTCGGTGCGCGGCACCGCCACGGCCACCAGCGATTCCGGCCCGACGCCCTGGGCGATCAGCGCCCGGGCCACCTGGCTCGCGCGCTGGTGCAGATCTCCGAAGGTGAGGGTGGTGTCACCGAAGCGGACCGCCACCGCGCCCGGCCGGCGCCGGACCTGTGCGGTGATCAGATCGACCAGGGTCACCGGCGGCACCGGCGCGCCGGGCGAATTCCATTCGTGCAGAACGAGTTCGCGCTCCCCGGGGGCCAGCACATCGATATCGCCCACCACGGCCGCGGCGTCGGCGGCGACGGCGTTCAGGATGCGCGTGAACCGATCGGTGAAATCGCGCACCGTCGCCTCGTCGAACAGGTCGGTGGCGTAGCTGAAGGCGGCCGAAATCCCCTGCGGCACACCATGTGCGTCGATCCGCTCGGCCATCGCCAGCTGCAAATCGAACTTGGCCAGCTCGATGTCGAGGTCGACACCGGAAACCGCCAGCCCGGGCAGCTCCAATTCGGTGCGGGCCAGGTTCTGGAAGGTCAGCATCACCTGGAACAGCGGATGCCGCCCGGCCGAACGCGCCGGATCCAGGATCTCGACCAGCCGCTCGAACGGCACATCGGCGTGGCCGAACGCCGCCACGTCGGTGCCGCGGACGTCGGCCAGTACCTGCTCGAAACTGCGCGCCGGGTCGATCTCGGTGCGCAGCACCAGGGTGTTGACGAACATGCCGATCAGCTCGTCCAGCGCCGCCTCACCGCGCCCGGCGACCGGGGTGCCGATCGCGATGTCGCGGGTGCCCGACAGCCGGGCGAGCAGCACCGCGAGCGCGGCGTGCACCACCATGAACAACGTCGAATGATGTTGGTGCGCAAGGCGGTTCAGCGCCGCGTGCACATCCGGGGCGATCTCGAAGTCGAGCGTGGCGCCGCGATAGGACGCGACCGTCGGACGCGGCCGGTCGGCCGGCAGGTCCAGCTGTTCGGGCAGCGCGGCGAGTTCGCGCCGCCAGAAGTCGATCTGCGCGGCGAGCACCGACTCCGGATCGTCCTCGCTACCCAGCGTTTCCCGTTGCCACAGGGCGTAATCGGCGTACTGGACGGCCAGCGGCGTCCATTCCGGATGACCGCCGCGCACGCGATCGAGGTAGGCGGTCATCAGATCGCGGGTCAGCGGGGCCATCGAGAAGCCGTCACCGGCGATGTGGTGCACCACGCACACCAGGACGTGTTCGGTCTCGCTCGCGCGCAGCCCCCGCAGGCGCACCGGCGGCGCGGCCGTCACATCGAAGCCGCCCGAGACGGTTTCGGCGACCAGGGCGGCCACCTCGTCCTCGCGCGCTTCGACCAGGGGAATCTCGGGGATCGCCCGGGGATCCGAGACGGGCAGCACCCGCTGGTAGCCCTCGCCGTCGAGTTCCGGATAGATGGTGCGCAGCACTTCGTGGCGCTCCACCAGATCGCGCACCGCGGACCGCAGCGCGTCCACGTCGAGGCGTCCGCTCAGCCGCACCGCGACCGGGATGTTGTTGACCGCGCCCGCCGGATCGAAGCGGTTGAGGAACCACATCCGCTGCTGGGCATAGGACAGCGGGATGCGTTCGGGCCGCGGCATCGGCCGCAACCGCTCGCCGGTGTCGGTTCCGGCGTGCCGTTCCACCTGTTCGGCCAGTGCGGCCACGGTCGATGCCTCGAACAACAGCTGCACCGGCACCCGGGCGCCCAGGGCCGAGCCGATCCGGGCCGCCGCCTGCGCGGCCAGCAGGGAGTTGCCGCCGAGTTCGAAGAAGTCGTCGTCGGCGCCGACCCGGCCGGGATTGTCGCCCTCGCCGGGAACGAGCAGAGCCGCGAACACCTCGGCGACGATCTCCTCCACCGGGGTGGCGGGAGCGCGGAATTCGCGTGCGGCGAAGGTCGGTTCCGGCAGCCGGGCGCGGTCGAGTTTGCCGACCGGGGTCAGCGGAATCTCCTCCAGCGGCATGATCGCCGCGGGAATCATGTAGGCGGGCAACGAGGCCGCCAGGAAATCGTCGAGGGTCGCGATATCGAGCGCCGCACCGGGACGCGGCAACACGTACGACACCAGCGCCGTCGCGCCGGAGGGCAGCGTGCGGCCGATGGTGGCGGCGAAATCGATATCCGGATGCGCGGTCAGCGCGTTGTCGATCTCGCCCAGTTCGATGCGGAAGCCGCGAATCTTGACCTGGAAATCGGAGCGGCCCAGATATTCGATGGTGCCGTCGGACTCGTTGCGGCGCACCAGGTCGCCGGTGCGATACAGCCGGGCACCGGGCCTGCCGGTTTCGGCGCCGAAGGGACTGGCCACGAACCGTTCCGCGGTGAGCCCCGGGCGGCCCAGATATCCCTGTGCCAGCGCCGGACCCGCCAGATACAGCTCGCCGACCACCCCGGCGGGCACCGGTCGCAGCCGCGAATCCAGCACGAACGCGCCGACGCCGGCGATCGGGGTGCCGATCGTGATCGGCTCGCCGGCAATCATTTCCGCGCTGGAGGTGGCGAGGATCGTCGCCTCGGTCGGGCCGTAGCCGTTGTAGAAGCGCCGCCCGTCGCGCGCCCAGCGGCCCACCAGTTCCGGGCCGAACTTGTCGCCGGCCACGACGACGGCCTCGAGGTCGGGCAGTCCGGCCGGGTCGACCGACTCCAGCGCGCCGGGGGTGATCAGCATGTGCGAAACCTGTTCGCGGCGCAGCAGATCGGCCAGCTCGAAACCGCCGAACACCTCCGGCGGCGAGACCACCAGGGTCGCACCCGACGAGAAGGCCAACAGCAGTTCCAGAACGGAGACGTCGAAGTTCGGCGAACAGACGTGCAGGACTCGGGAATCCTCGGTCACGCCGTAGTGCTCGCGCTCGGCCGCGACCAGACCGCCGAGTCCGGCATGGGTCACCACGACGCCCTTGGGACGACCGGTGGAGCCCGAGGTGTAGATCACGTAGGCCGGGTGATCCTCGGTGAGCGGGCGGACCCGGTCGGTGTAGGAGATCGGATGGGCGGGGCGCGCGCCGATTCGTTCCGACACGACCGGATCGTCGAGTTCGAGCCAGTACACACCCGTCCCCAGCGCCCGGCGATGGGCTCCGGTGGTCAGGCCGAGTACCGCGCCGGAGTCGGCGACGATATGCGCGATGCGCTCGGGCGGATAGGCCGGGTCGACCGGAACGTAGGCCGCGCCCGCCTTGGCGACCGCCCAGACCGCGAGGACGGATTCGATCGAGCGGGCGATGCCGATAGCCACCACGTCGCCGGCGCCGATGCCGCGGGAGATGAGTTCCCGGGCCAGGCGCGACGATCCCTCGTCGAGCTCTCGATAGGTCAGCTGCCGCGCGTCGGCCGGATCATCGGTCGGCGCGAACCGGATCGCCACCGCATCGGCGGCGGATTCGACCGCAGCGGTCAGCAGCTGGCCGAAAAGGGGGCTGCCCGACCTGCGGCGACGACCTCCACGAGCGGAACGGCGGGCAGTATCCATTCGAGTGTCTTCACCTCTCGCGTCCAGCAGGTCCGCACGGTCGAACACCCCCTCGCGCGGTCCGAGCAATCATATAAGGATGGCGAGCACGGCGTGGTGCGCCGGATCGAACTGGTGACCCGCCGGTACTCCTAGTACTCATCGCTGCCAGGGTGCCTCGATGTTGCGCTTCGTGTCGACTTCCGTGGCACTGGTCACAGTAGGTCCCCAGCTTGTCACAGCCAGCCGCGGCGGATCGCCTGCACGCCCGCCTGGAACCGGGTGCTGGCACCCAGTCGCTCCAGCAGGCTCGCGGTCCGCCGCACCACCGTGCGCCGGGACATGCCCAGCCGCCGGGCGATGGTGTCGTCCGTCGCGCCCAGGCCCATGAGGGTCAGAATGGCCCGGTCGCGTTCGTCCAGCGGCTGGTCCGGATTCACCGAGATCGGCGCGGCCAGCGACCACAACACCTCGAAGGTGTGCACGATCGCGTCCAGCGTCGGACAGGCCGCGATGCGCAGCCCCATCGGATCGCCGCGGCGTTCGTCGTGGTGCAGCATCAGCGCCGCGCGGTCGTCGTCGGCGATGATCACCTTGAAGGGCGGATCGGGCAACGTGCGCGCCTGCGCCCCGGCGGTATTGGCCTGCAGCGCGAAGCGCAGCCGATCGGGATCCTGATAGATGGTGTCCTGATAGAGCGTCTGGTAGCGAACGCCCGCCGACATCCGCGCCGAGCGCAGATCGAACAGCCGTGCGGCGCGTTCGCCTTCGCACAGATACGGGCCCCGGTCGATCATCCGGATCCGGCTGCGCGCGGCGCGCTGCAGATCCTCGAATTCGGCGACCACCTCGCGGGCCTCGTACATCGGCACGACGGTGCCGTCGCCGCGGGTGGTGCGGCGCACCGAGCGGAAGGTCTCGCCCAGCCGGGCCGCGGCCTCGTGCATGCGCGCGGTTTCGGCCTGGCGGCGGCGGGATTCGGCTTCCGACAGGGCCTCGGGGGCATGCGCGTCCCAGCGGACGGAGTCACCGATTTCGATGCGGACCACGGCCTGCATCTCACAGAGTTCGTCCAGGGCCGCCGCGACGGACTCGCGGGAACACTCCAGATATTGCGCCAGCTCCGACAGGCTGGACCGCGGATGCTGCACCAGAGCGGTATAGGTGCGGCCGTGCACGGATCCGGAGTCGAACAGCTCGTACAAACCAGTCAATGCATCAACCCCCCGCGGCCGGCCGAGCCGGGCGGCCGACGACAGCGCGGGCGCTATTCGCCCGCCCCCCACGACTGCTGGGACAGGACGACGCCCTTGCTCGCCAGATAGGGAGCGGGATCGATCTTGACGTCGCTGGGATCCCAGATCTCCAGATGCAGGTGCGGGCCGGTGGAGTTGCCACGGTTGCCGACGGTGGCGATCACGTCGCCGGCGTTCACCCGCTGGCCTACGTGGGTGAGGATGTCGTTGACGTGGCCGTACACCGCGGTGGTGCCGTCGTCCTGCTTCACCCGGACCCACAGCCCGAAGCCCGAGGCGGGACCGGCATCGATCACCGTGCCGTTCTCCACCGAATGAATAGGAGTACCGATCGCGTCGGCGAAGTCGACACCGTAGTGCATGGCGCCCCATCGGGATCCGAAGCCGGAACTGACGACCCCGGCCACCGGTCGCACGGCCTGGGCCGGTGCGAGCTGCTGCTGAATACCCTTCAGCACCTCTTCGGCGTGCGAGAGCGGACCGGCGACCTCCGGCGGCAGATTCTGCAGACCGAACGGCGCGGGCGCGGCCACCGGCTGGGCCTGCGGCGCGGCCGGCGTCTCGGCGGCGACCGGGGCCGCGACGGGCGCGGCCTGCTGTTCGGCCTCGTGCGCGGGTTCGGAGGCCGACTTCAGCGCGACCGGCTCGGGAGTGTCGTTGTGGCCGCCGGGCAGCAGCGGCGCGGCGTGCGCGAACTGAGTGGCGGTGCCGATCAGCGCGCCGGTCGCGACGGCGGCGCTGGCGGCGAGCTTCATCCGGTCGCCCGTGCGCGGCTGGGCGCGGTGGCGGGTGGGACGCTCGGCAGCGCCGTCACCGGCGTAGATGTCACCGAGGAGGTCCTGAACGGATACGGAACTGGATGTCTCACGGTGCTGCGGCAAGGCTCGTCCTAGCGTCGATCAACTCGGTGGCGGCGCCGGGTCGAAACCTCACATTCGGTAACGATTCGGCATCTGTTGTGACGGAAACTGTACTCCGTCGTGACCTTTTCGCAACCTCCTCGGAGGAATTCGCAGGTGGAAGGCTGATCTTGGTGCCGTGGGCGCCGTTATCGAGGACCACGGCCGGGTTCAGACTGAACAGGTGATCCTCGACAACGTGCGCACCCCGATCGTGCTGGCGCCGATGGCCGGCGGCCCGTCCACCCCGGAACTCGCCGCCGCTGTCGGCGAGGCGGGCGGCCTGGGATTCCTCGCCGCCGGATATCTGAGTGCCGCCGATACCGCCGCGCGCATCGCGACGCTGCGCGAACTCACCGAGACGCCCTTCGGCGTGAACCTGTTCGTTCCGGGCGCGCCCACGCCGCCGGAACACTTCGCGGCCTACCTCGACCGGCTCAGCCGCCGCTTCCCGCTCGGCGAGGCACGTTTCGACGCCGACGCCTGGGACGAGAAGCTCGACCTGCTCACCGCCGAGCCGGTGGCGGTGGTCTCGTGCACCTTCGGCTGCCCCTCGGAGGCCGAGATCGAGCGCCTGCATCGCGCCGGATCCGAGGTGTGGGTCACGGTGACCTCGGTGCCGGAGGCCCGGGTCGCGGCCGAGACGGGTGCAGACGTCCTCGTCGCCCAGGGCGCGGAGGGCGGCGGACATCGGGGCGGTTTCGCCGACCGGCCCGAGGAGGACGTGGCCGATCCGCTCACCACCCTGACACTGGTTCAGCTGGTGCGCGCAGCGGTCGAGGCGCCGGTGGTCGCGGCAGGCGGCATCGCCACCGGCGCGGGTATCGCCGCGGTCCTCGCCGCCGGCGCCGCGGCCGCACAGCTGGGCACGGCCTTCCTCCGCTGTCCGGAGGCGGGCACCTCGGCACTGCACCGCGATGCGCTGGAGATCGAAACCCCGACCATGCTGACCCGCGCCTTCAGCGGCCGCCGAGCCCGCGGCCTGCGCAATCAATTCATGCTCGACAACCCCGACGCGCCTGCGGCCTACCCCGAAATCCATTACGCCACCGGACCGTTGCGAGCCGAGGCCCGCGCCGCCGACAACCCGGACGCGGTGAATCTGTGGGCCGGGCAGGCACATACCCTCGCGGAGGCCGTTCCGGCCGCCGACCTGGTACGCAAGCTCACGGAAGAAGCGAAAGCCGCTCTGCAATCGGCACTTTCGCGGCCATTCCCGTCTTGTTGACAACGTTTTTCGTTTAGACTCGTGGGACATCACCCGCCATCCCACGAGGAGAGCGTCATGTCATTGGATGTCCCAGCCGCACTGCTCGAACGCGCCGAAAGCGGTCCGGTCAGCGACGAGGAATTCGTCGAATGCGTTCGCACCTCCCTGCCGTACGCCTACGAGGTCGTCAGCCGAGTGGCCGCCGACTTGCGTTCCGGCACAGCAGAATTCGTGGACAACCAGGTACCCCCGCCGGACGAGACAGCCCGCGGCCAACTGCTGCGCGCGATGGCGTCGGATTCGATTCGCGGCAGCCTGGAGCGGCATTTCGGCATCAAGCTGGCCTTCCAGAACTGCCATCGGGTGGCGGCCTTCCCGCTGTCCGCCGTCGGCGGCGACACCTACTCGACCTTCATCTCCACCCGCGCTCAACTGCTCAATCAGAGCCCGGAACTGCGTAACTGCTGACCCGTGCGGTTCCGGCGCCGGTGCGTCCGGCGCCGGAACCGGCGTTACGCTTCGCCGCCCGCTCCCCATTCCCGCAGCCGGCGCTTCAGGACCTTTCCGGTGGGGTTGCGCGGCAGCTCGTCGATGAACACCACCTCGCGAGGCACCTTGTAACGCGCCAGGTTCGACTTCACATGCGCTTTGATCTCCTCCGCGCCGAGGGTTTCGGTGGTGCGGACGACGAAAGCGACCAGCCGGGCGCCGTATTCGTCGTCGGGCACGCCGATGACCGCAGCCTCTCGCACGTCCGGATGCGCGTCGAGCAATTCCTCGACCTCGGCCGGGAACACGTTCTCCCCGCCCGAGACGATCATGTCGTCGTCGCGGCCGTCGATGAAAAGCCTTCCGGCGGAATCGAAATGACCGACATCGCCGGTGGACATCAGCCCGCGGATCTGCTCCTTGCCGCCGCCACCGGTATAGCCGTCGAAGGGAATCGCGTTGCGGACGAAGATCCGCCCGGTGGTCCCCGGCGGCACCGGCTCGCCCTGCCCGTCGAGGATCTCGACTACCGCGCCCGCCACGGGTGAGCCCACACATCCAGGTTCGTCCGCCAGATCCTCCGGCGTGGCGACGGTGGCGTAAGCGACCTCGGTGGATCCGTACAGGTTGTAGACGACCGGCCCGAAGATGGCGGTCACCCGCCGGCACAACTCGGCGCCCAACTGCGATCCGGCGACGAAAACGATGCGCAGCGCCGACAGATCCCGCTCACTCACCGCCTCCGGCCCCAGTTCGACCATGCGCGCGAGCATCACCGGCACCACGATCAGCGCGGTCGCGTGATGTTCGGCCATGCTGTCGATCACTCGCTGCGGATCGAATCGCCGCCGGATCACGAGTGTCGAGCCGAAACCGATGGCCAGCAACGACATCGCGAAGCCGAGGGTGTGGAACAGCGGCGCCGGGCATTCGGTCACCTCGCGGGTCCGGAACGGCACCTTGCTGAGAATCGCGCCGAGCGGTTCCAGCGAACGCGGCTCCGACCGCGGCGCGCCCTTGGGTGTGCCGGTGGTGCCGCTGGTCAGCAGGATGATCTTGGCGCCGGAGCGCGAGAACGGCGGCGTGGCGGGCGAGCCGGCGGTGATCAGCGATTCCAGGCTGGAGGTGTGCCCGGTCTCCGACCAGGCCCGATACGCTCCTCGCTCGGGGCTCAGATCGCCGAGGATGGATTCGTACTCCTCGTCGTACACCAGCAGATCCGCCCCCTCCCGGGCGGGCACATCGCGTAGTTGTGGCCCGGCGAAGTCGGTGTTCAGCAGGATGATCCGGGCCCCGCACTTGGCCGCGGCGAAGACCGCGTCGAGCAGACCGCGGTGATTGCGGGCCAGAATCGCCACGCCCTCGCCGGTGCGCAATCCGCGCTTGCGCCATTCGTTGGCCAGGCGGTTGGAGCGGTCGTCGAGTTCCCGATAGCTCAGCGTGCCGAGGTCGTCGATCACGGCGGCGCGATCGCCGTAGCGGCCGGCGGCGAGCCGCAGCAGCGCGGGCAGGGCACCGTGACGCAGTAGCGCGTCGCCCGCGGACAGCAACGTCAACGGCGAGTCGATGCCGATCACGCCACTGCCGATTGCCAGCCGCAGATAATCCAGCTCGGACCACGCCCGTGCGATCACCGTGCGTAACAGATTCACCGTCATGCTCGAATCCCCCTGCCGCGCCGACTGTCTCGCATCGGATGGCGGTGCACGCCCATGACCCCGGACCTCTCTGTCCCCGCCCGGTGGAGCCGGGGGTCCGCGAGGAGGCTACGGCTGCGTGGCCACGCGGGCTCCCCTGTCGGGCGCATACAACACCGCCCCTTCGACGGTACGCGCCCTCACCGTAACCCCGCCGCGCACGATCGGTCGACCGCAGCCGTGCGGGGGAGTCGCTCCTGCCGGACTTCCTACTTTCCGTGTGCGCGCAACTGGTAGAGCCCGCGGGTCTCGGCCACGACCACGCCGTCGGCGTCGGTCACCGTGGCCTCGAGGGTGAAATCGGCCTTACCGTTGGCCTCGGCGTCGGCGATCACCCGCGCGATCTCCTCCTCCGACAGCGAAGCCTCGGCGCGTACATCGGTTTTCGCCGGCTTGCGGAAGAAGATCTGCAGGTCCTTCACCAGCGGGTAGTACTTGGCGTTGTCGAAGGTGGCGATCGGAATCGCACCGCCGAGAATTTCCGCGACGGTGAACAGCACGCCGGCGTACATGACGCCGAAGTGGTTGCCGTTGCCCTCGATCGGCACGGTGGTGGCCGCGAATCCGGGCCGCACCTCGAGTGCCTTGACACCCATCTTGTGCGCGATCGGGATGGTGAACTCCAGCGCGCCGTTCATGACATCCGCGAACGCGGGGGTGTCGTTGTTCGTCTCGGCGCTGCTCGTCTCGGTCATCGCCAACCCTTTCTGCACGTGATCGAACGCCCACCGGACGTCGGTGCTCAGCCTACGACACCTTGTTGACATAGCGCCAACAGGTTCGGTGATCCCCGCCGACCGGCACGGGCGGGCACAACCGGCCCCGCTCACGCCGCAGCCGCGGCCGGATGTTCCGGCCGCGGCTGCGGGATCGTTCACAGCGTCGGGACGCTCTGTGTCACAGCGTGGGGACGCTCAGTGTCACAGCGTCGGAACGCCCTATGTCACAGCGTCGTGACGCTCAATTCGCCGTCGGCGTAGCGCGCCCGCAACCGCTTCTTGTCGAATTTTCCGACGCTCGTCTTGGGCACCTCGTCGATGAAGGTCCAGTGCTCGGGCAGCTGCCACTTGGCGAATTTGTCCGCCAGGAAATCACGCAGCTCGGCCGGGTCGGCGCTCGCGCCCTCCTTGAGGACGATCGCGACCAGCGGCCGCTCGTCCCACTTCTCGTCCGGCACCCCGATAACCGAGGCCTCCGCGACGGCCGGATGACCCATGATCGCGTTCTCCAGATCCACCGAGGAGATCCATTCGCCGCCGGACTTGATCACATCCTTGGACCGGTCCACCAGCGTGAGATAGCCGTTGGGCGTGATCTTGCCGACGTCGCCGGTGCGCAGCCAGCCGTCGTCGAATTTGTCGGGGTCGACGGACGCACCCTCCGGTGAGTAATAGGCCCCGGCGATCCACGGACCGCGCACCTCGAGTTCGCCCACGGCCTCGCCGTCGTTGGGCAGCACCGAGCCGTCGTCGCCGACCAGGCGCGCCTGGACCAGGGCCGGGAACCGGCCCTGCGTGTAGCGGTACTCCCATTCGTCCTCGCCCGTCACACCCTTCGGCGGGTGCGCGACGCTGCCCAGCGGCGAGGTCTCGGTCATTCCCCAGGCGTGCAGCAGTCGCACCCCGTGCTTTTCCTGGAAGGCCCGCATCATCGACGGCGGCAGCGCGGACCCGCCGACGACCACCTCGCGCAGATGCCTGATGTCCTGCGGCTTCGCGTCCAACTGCGCCAGCACGCCACCCCAGATGGTCGGCACCGCGGCGGCGAAGGTCGGCTGCACCGCGGCCATCATCTCCAGCAGCGGCGCCGGCTGCAGGAAGCGGTCGGGCATCAGCACGCTCGCCCCCGACAGCATCGCGGCGTAGGGCAGACCCCAGGCGTTGGCGTGGAACAGCGGCACGATGGCCAGCACGGTGTCGGAGGAGGTGAATCCCATACTCGCGTTGGTCAGTACCTGCATGGCGTGCAGGACATTGGACCGGTGCGAGTACACCACGCCCTTGGGGTCGCCGGTGGTGCCGGAGGTGTAGCACATGCCGGCCGCGGAGCGTTCGTCGACGACCGGGAAATCGTAGGTATCGGGTTGTCCCGCAAGCAGTTCCGTGTAGGAGTGCACCTGCACGCCCTCGGGCGCGGTCAGATCCGCGGCATTGCCGTTGGCCACGATGACGTGGCGGACGGTCTTCAGCGTGGGCAGATAGTTGGCGAACATCGGCAGCAGCGAGCCGTCGACGATCACGACCTGATCCTCGGCGTGATTGGCCACGTAGGTGACCTGCTCGGGGAACAGCCGCAGGTTCAGCGCGTGCAGCACGGCGCCCATCGCGGGAACGGCGGCGTAGGCGACCATATGTTCGTTGTTGTTCCACATGAACGTGGCGACGCGGTCGCCCACGTCGATCCCCAGCCCGCGCAGCGCGTTGGCCAGCCGCGCCGATTCCGCGCCCAATTCCCGATAGGTCATGGTCCGAACCCCGTCGCCCGTCCAGGTCGACACCGTGGCATCGCCGTGGAACGTGGACGCATATCGCAGCAGAGTGGCCAGCGACAGTTGCTCGTCCTGCATCGTGCTCAACATCAGTAACCGCACTCCTTCACCGGTGAACGACGTCACACCTGCCGCGAGGATAGCCGAAACCGGACGTAGCGATTATCGGGCCGACCAGATGGTCCACTTTTCCCGCGACACGCGGCGCGAACAGCGCGGGCATGGGGATGAATCGGCCGCCCGTGGCGAACGCCTGATCGCCACGGGCAGCCGTCCCTGCCGTCCGGGTGCACCCGGATACGGCAGATCCGTCCCGAATGGCCGCCGGACGCGCGACGACACCCCCTGCAGCGCCGTCGAAACGCCAAATACCCACCGGGACAGGCTTTTTGAAGAGGAACTGGTATAGATAGTAGGTTCGGCGGGCCGGAACTGTCCAGCGGAGTCACATGTCCGGTCCACTGCGGCCACCGCAGCGTGGCCGGAAATATTGATTCATTGGCCGCTGATCTCTCGGAACCGACCGCCCGGCGCTCTACTCTTCGACTATGACTGCCACGCCGTCCATCGTGATCATCGGCGCCGGATTCGCCGGCCTCGGCATGGCGCTGGAATTACAGCGCGCCGGTATCGACAACTTCACCATCGTCGAAAAGGCCGCCGATCTGGGCGGCGTCTGGCGCGAGAACACCTATCCGGGCGCGGCCTGCGATGTGCCCTCGCCGCTGTACTCGTGGTCGTTCGAACCCAAATCCGATTGGCCTCGCCGGTTTTCGCAGCAGCGCGACATCCACGCGTATATGCGCGCGGTCGCCGAGAAGCACGATCTGCCGCGCAAGATCCGCTTCGGCATCGAGGTCACCGACGCGGAATTCGATCCGGCCCGCGGCGTCTGGCAGGTGCGCACCGCGGACGGTGAGACCCTCACCGCCGACGTGCTGATTCCCGCGGTGGGCCAGCTCTCGCGGCCGGCGATGCCGAATATCCCCGGCATCGACACCTTCACCGGTCCCGCCTTCCACTCCGCCGAATGGGACCACAGCGTCGATCTCACGGGCAAGCGGGTGGCGTGCATCGGCACCGGAGCCAGTGCGATCCAATACATTCCGGCCATTCAGCCGACGGTCGGGCATCTGACCCTGTTCCAGCGCTCCGCCGCCTGGGTGTTGCCGAAATTCGACACCGAATACACGGGCCTGCATCACGCGCTGTTCAAGTACTTTCCGCCCAGCCGGTGGGCCGAACGCTTCGCCATCTGGACCTTCTTCGAGGTGATGGCGCTGGCGCTGACCGACGTGCCGTGGATCAAACATCCGGTGGTCGCGATCGCCGACCGGCATCGCGCCAACGCCGTGCCCGATGAACAATTGCGCGCCAAGCTCACTCCGGACTACGCCGCCGGCTGTAAGCGCGGCCTGTTCTCCAACGAGTATTTTCCCGCACTCGCCCAGCCCAATGTCAGCGTGGAGACCACCGCGATCGAGGCGGTCACGGCGAACGGAATCCGCACCGCCGACGGCGTCGAGCATCCGGTGGACGTGATCATCTACGGCACCGGATTCAAGGGCACCGAATTCCTCGCGCCGATGAACATCTACGGCCTCGGCGGTCGCAAACTGTCCGACGAATGGGCGCCGGAGGGTGCGCGGGCATTCCTGGGCATGTCGGTGCCGGGCTTCCCGAATCTGTTCATGATGTACGGGCCCAACACCAATGTGGGGTCCGGCTCCATCATCTACATGCTGGAATCACAGGCCCGCTACATCCGGCAGGTGGTGGAGTATCTGTCCGCCAAACCCGGACACTTCCTCGCCGCACAGCCCGCTGCCGAACAGGCCTGGGACGACTGGCTGCGCAAGCGCCTGGCCGACACGCCGTGGAACTTCTGCTCCAGCTGGTATCGCAACGCCTCGGGCCGCATCACCAACAACTGGCCCGGCGCCACGCTGCTCTTCCGATGGAAGACACGGCGTTTCGACCCGGCCGACTATGCCGAAGGCGTGGCCGGAGCCTGATTCGCCGGCACGGTGTTCACAACCGGAGGGTGGTGAACACCGCGACCGTACTGTCCTGGCGGTAGTAGATGTCGGCCGGTGCGTCGGCGAGATGAGCATCGGGTAGCCGGCTGTAATCGACCGCCCGGAGAGTGAGCGGTCCGGCCGGCGCCGTGAGTTGGATATCGACCCCTTCGGCGGGCGGCGCGTAGAACCGGACCCCCTGGGCGGGCACCGGGTTGATGTCGCGTCCCGCGACCGTGAGTGCGCGCACCGGCCCGGTATACCGCAGCGCGACGGAGGTGGCCCCACGGGTGGATCGCAGCCGCAGCCGCACGGTGCGCAGATCCGCCTCGGTGCGGTCGGAAAGGACTTCGGCGACAGGACCGGGGAGATCGTGCGCCGGGGCGGCGCCGGCGGATGCCGCGTCGGTCCACAACTGCGCGAATGCCCCGGGCGGCGAGCCGGATTCGACGAAACCGCGGGTCCATCGATCCGGGGCCTCGGCGGAAATCCACTGCGCCTCGCGGCTGTTCGCATCGAGCGCATAGGACAGTTGCGACATCAGTGGATGCCGCGCGTCGAACCGGTCGACGACCGTCCCGGCCGCCGCGAGCGCCACCGTGAGGACCACCGCCGCCGCGGGGATAAGGACGCCCTGACGGCTCGGCCACGCGTGGGTCAGGGTGAGGGTGAACAAGCCGCCGAGTATCAGCACCACGGGCGCGGTGAGATATGCGGCGGCGGCGAGTCCGGTCTGCAGCGCCGCGTACGCGGTGCCGCCGGCGAAGACCGCCGCCGGGACGAGGAACAGTGTGAGCACCGGCAACCGCAGGCGGTCGGGCACCGCGAAGGTCAGCGCGACGCCGACGACAGCGGCGAGGGCCGGAACCACCACCATCACACCCGCGGCCGGCGCCGCAGCCGTGACCACCGCACCGATCGCCGTCACCGCGCACAGCACGCCCACGGCGGTCGCGGAGGGCCCGAACAGTCGACGCGACAGCGCATACCAAGCGGCGAGTACCGCCACACACGCCATCACCACGGCCGCGGCGTAGAACTGCGGGCGGTACGGATCGACGAACAGCGCGCGATACTCCGGGCGGATCGCGGTGATCGCTTTCCACAATCCGTAGACGACGCCCATTCCGATCGGAACCGCCACCAGAGCGGTTGCCGCCGCGCCCAGAGTCCGGCCGATCGTCGCCTCACCGGTCCGGCGGATCCGCCACACCACCCACGCCGCGAGCAGCACCGAAGCCACCGCCGCCACGACCACCAGCCACAGCGGCAGCACCACCAGCTCACCGAACGGCAGCGGAAAGTACGCGCGATTCGGCTGATCGGCCGCGGTCCGCAGATCCCGCGCCGCGAATTCGCGCGCCGCGGCGGTGGTGTTGTCGCCGAATTGCTGCACGGTGGCCAGGTCGACGTGGTCGGGGTCGTCGAACGGATTGTGGTAGTAGGCGTTCCGACCGGCGAAGGCCCAGTCGAGCACCCGGAAGCCGTGGGGGTCCAGCGCCGCGAAATCGGTATTGCTCCCGGTCTGATCCCCGCCCAGGGTCGTGGACAGCGAATCGGTGTTCGGATGCGGTACTCCGGTGACCACACTGATCAGCCCGGCGTCGGGGTGACTGATCCGCCACAGCATCGGCGGACCACCGGCGCCGCGCGCCTCGTGATTGATCACCACTCCGCCGCGCGGGTCGGCGCCGCCGGAGGTCGCGAAGGCCTCGGCGCCGAGCAGACCCACCTCTTCGGCGTCGGTGAGCAGCACCACGAGATCGTTGCGCGGCTGCAGTCCGCTCGCCCGCAGCGCACGCACCGCTTCCAGAACGGTGGCGACACCGACCCCGTCGTCGTTCGCACCGGGACCGGACGGCACCGAATCATAATGCGCGACAAGGTAAACGGTTCCCGTAGCGGCGCGTCCCGGCCAGCGGGCGACGATATTTCCGGTCTGCCCGAGCACCGCTACCGCACGATGCGGATCCACCGGATACTTGCCCACGCCGTAGCGAACATCGGTGTCCAGCCCCAGTTCTCGCAGCTTGCCCACCAGATGCTCGCGCACCCGGTCGTGTTCGGCGGTGCCGACGGGGTGTGGCCGCGAGGCGATCTCCCGGATCGTCGCCAGCGCACGGGCGGCACCGAATTCCGTCGCAGGGGCCGCGGCGTCGCGATATCCGTGCGGTTGTTGCTCCCAGGCCGTCGCGATCGCGATCAGGACCAGGACAGCGAAGGCCAGCACACCCGATACTCGACGCCCCATCGTGCGATGGTAACCCGGCAAAACCGCGAAAATCGGACAGGCCGAGCGCCCGCGACCCGCAAAGGGCAGCATCGCAACGGTTTCGATCCGTCCGAGCACAAGGGTGGGATCGCCCGATGCGCGCACTAGCCTCGATCCGATGAGTCTTTCAGTTCCGATCGGGGTTTCGGTCTGGCCGCGGCCCGATGCGGCCAACGACGTCGACGAGGTCCTCCGGCTCGCCACGCAGGCGCAGCGCACGGGTGTGCGTTCGGTGTGGTTCGGACAGAAATTCGATCTCGATGCGCTGACCCTCGCGGCGGTGGTCGGGCTCGCCGTACCGGAGATCGGGGTGGGCACCTCCGTGGTGCCGATCAATCCGCGCCATCCGCTGGTCGTCGCGTCGCAGGCCCAGACCGCACAGGCCGCGTCGGGCGGCCGCTTCCGCCTGGGCATCGGATTGGGCGCTCCCCCACTGGAATCGGCGGCATTCGGCATCCGCGAGGACAAGCCGGTGCGGCGGCTGCGCGAATATCTGATCGCGCTGCGCCAGGCCATCGAGGACGGCACCGTCGACGTACAGGGCGAGCGGGTGTACGCCCGCCCGCCGATACCGACGACGGTGCACGGCGGCAGCAATATCCCCCTGCTCGTGGCAGCCATGGGGCCGCAAGCGTTGCGGGCCACGGGCGAATCGGCCGACGGCGTATTGCCGTTCCTCGCCGGGCCGCGCACGCTGGAATCGCATATCGTGCCTACTTTGCAGCAGGCCCGCCCGGCGAATCCGGTGCGGCCGCTACAGGTGGTCGCCGGTGTGGTCGCGATCGTCACCGATCGCGCCGAGCAGGTGCGCGAGACCGCGGCGCACGCGCTGGCGTTCTACGAACAATTCGATTCCTACCGCGCGGTTCTCGACCGCGAGGGCCTCGCCCACGCGGTCGATGTGGCGCTGATCGGCGACGAGGACCATGTCACCCGCGGCCTCCAGGCGTATGTCGATGCCGGTGCCACCGAGCTGCTGATCCACCAGACCGATCTCGCCGGCGAGGACGATCAGCTGCGCACCTGGAAGTTGCTTGCCGAGCTCACCGCCTGATCATTCGCTCCGGGGCCGGGCGATGATGATCGGGCATTCGACGCTGTGCATCAGCGCCTGACTGGTGGAGCCCAACGTCATTCCGGGAAATCCGCCCTTACCGTGACTGCCGACCACGACGAGCTGCGCCGCGGCGGATTCGCGGAGGAGGCGCCGCACCGGCCGATCCTCGACGACGACCCGGCGCACCGCAATCGGTTCGTCCGGATCCTCGTGCGCGGCCAGGGCGGCGTCGAGGAGCCGATTTCCCTCCTCTTCGAGGGCCGCCGGGGACGGGTAGTCGCCGAACCGCTGCCAGGTGTGTACGACCACCAGATCGGTCCGGCGCCGCCGCGCCTCGTCGACGGCGATCGCGAGAGCCTGTGCGCTGCACGGGGAATCGTCGTATCCGACGAGCACCGGCCGCTCGGACCCGAGCAGCGGATCCGCCGGCACCACGGCGACCGGGCCGCGAGCGTGCCGCACCAGTGCGGTGCTGACCGAACCGAGCAGGCTGCGCTGATAGGCCCCGAGTCCTCGCGCGCCGACCACCACCAGACGAGCCTCGTCGGCCTGGGACAGCAGCGCGGGAATGATCGGCGCATCGATGACGGCGGTGTCGATATCGATCTTCGGGGCGATATCGGCCGCCACCCGAGCGGCCGCCGCGACCGCGCGCTGGGCCTGCTCGCGGGTGCGCTCGTGGTAGGCGCACACGCCCTCGTCGCCGGCGCGGTCCTCCGGAACCGGCGGCACCGCCGAAACCACCTCCAGCGGAACCCGGTGCAGCGCCGCATCATCGGCGGCCCAGCGCGCGGCCCGCAGCGCATCGTCGGAACTGTCGACTCCCACCACCACGGGCGCCTTCGAAGCCATGCGTCCCACCTTCCGAGCGGTTCACGAACGTTCCAGGGCGAAGACACCCCCACCCTACCGGCCGGGATGGTGACAACTGCGATACTGGCGATACTCCGACGAATGCACCCGACGAAATATCGCTCTGGGAGGCATCATGCAGCACGTTCCCGACCGCTCGACGATCGTCGCGGCCCTGCAGTTGGCCGCCCGCGCCCCGTCCGTGCACAACACCCAGCCCTGGCGCTGGGATTTCGACGGCACCCGGCTGCACCTGTTCAGTGATTCCACCCGGCAACTGAAGGTGGCCGATCCGAGCGGGCGCCAGGAGCTGATCAGCTGCGGCGCCAACCTGCACCACGCCCGGATCGCCTTCGCCGAGCAGGGGCATCCCATCGCGGTGTCCTATGTGCCCGAGGAAGGGCTGCACGACCTGCTGGCCGTCGCCGAATTCGAGCCGCCCCGCGCGCCTTCGGATCGCGAACGCGCCCTCGCCGCCGCGATCCGCGCGCGCCGCACCGACCGGCTCCCGATGTCGGCGCCGGACCGGCCGGAGCTGGTGCGACAGCTGCGTGAGGTGTCCGAGGTGGACGGTGTGCACCTGAACGCCGTCGACGATTCGGTGCGGCCCCGGCTCGCCGCCGCTTCCGAGCAGACCGCCGCCCTGCAACAGTTCGACACCCCGTACCAGAACGAATTACGCTGGTGGACAGGCAATTTCGATCTTCCCGAAGGGATACCGTCCTACGCTCTGCCCACCGCCCGCGAGGCGGCACTGGTCGACGTCGGCCG